>JALZVK010000291.1 GCA_023301005.1 Saprospiraceae bacterium
GATTGTAAAGCATTTACGATAGTCCATAATTTATCTTTGTACTTAGTTGTCTCGCTTATCATTGCTAATCTTTTTCGAGCACCTACAACGATAGGCATCATCAATGATTTAGCAAATACTTGCGAACGCATATTATATTTTAAATATCTCATGATAGCCGTATCACCTGCAAAGAATGCTCCTACACTTGCCATAGATTTTGCGAAAGTAGCGAAGTAAACATCTATATCATCCATGATGCCCTGCTCCTGACAAGCACCTGCACCAGTTTCTCCTAATACTCCAAATCCATGAGCATCATCCACTAAAATACGGAATTCATATTTTTCTTTTAGCGCAACTATCTCACGTAATTTCCCTTGGTCTCCACGCATACCGAAAACACCTTCAGAAATTACTAAAATACCTCCCTCCGTTCCATCTACTAACTTAGTAGCACGCTGCAACTGTTTTTCAAGACTTTCAATATTATTATGTTCAAATGCAAAACGCTTACCCATGTGTAATCTTACACCATCGACGATACAAGCATGTGATTCTGCATCATAAACAATTACATCACGACGGCTCACTAAAGCATCAATACAAGAAACAATACCTTGATAACCGAAATTAACCAAAACCGTAGATTCCTTTCCGATAAAAGTCGCTAATTCTTTTTCAAGTGCTTCGTGTTCACTTGTATTACCTGTCATTAATCGAGAGCCCATAGGATAAGCTAAACCCCAATCAGCAGCAGCTTGAGCATCAATTTGTCGTACCTCAGGTAAATCGGCAAGTCCGAGGTAATTATTTACACTCCAGCAGACTACTTCTTTTCCATTAAATACCATTCTGTTAGCAATAGGACCTTCTAATTTTGGAGCGATAAAATAACCTTCGCCACCGTTTTCTGCGTACTGTCCGAGAGGACTAGCATTGTTTTTAATTTTTGCGAATAAATCCATATTAGTTATGTCTGTTTATAAAGTTGAATAATTAGATTTTTTTTAAATTTTAAATATTTGGGCGGGGAGCGCGTATTAGTCCTTGTTTTACTCTTTTGCCTCAATCTCAATGACATTGAAGGTATGCAATTATCATTGTTTTAGATTAGGTTTTAAAAGGTAAATGGTGGATTGTATTTATGAAATGGTGAATTCTATTTTTTTTATGGTGAAAAATCAGCCAAAAATCTCTAAAAACGTTAGATATGATGTGATATTCTAATTTTTTAAAATATATTTGTTGAAGCAATTTTATGATTTAGAAATAATGAAATACATGATTTCGATATATCTTTTTTCTTTTAAATATGCTTTTCAATGAGTAATATATAATCATCTTAGAGCTTGTTGAGGATTTTTTTTTTTGAGATAAAAATGAACATTTTTATCTCAAAATATAATTTCCCAACAAGCTCTAAATCTCTTACAAACAAACAAAATAAAATGAGTGGGCAAAAAACAACTCTTATTGTTCGATTAATTTTAGAAAAAGAAGATAGTATTCTTCTTCTTAAAAAAACAGCTAAAAATGGAGGTGGATATTCTTTAGTAGGAGGAAAGGTGGAAAATGGAGAAACTGCTACAAAAGCACTTATCAGAGAAAGTCTCGAAGAGGCGAATATTAAGATTAAAAGAAAGCATCTTCGTTTACTTCACATTTATAAAAGAGAATTTGAAAGAGAATTAATTCTCTTATACTCTGCTAAAAAATGGGAAGGCAAAATAGAATCTCGCGAGTTGAATAAATTCAAAAAAGTAGAGTGGATCAAAAGAACAGAATTACCTGGAGATATTTCGGGAGTGACTCACCATTTGCTAAATGCACATTTTAATAAATTGTATTTCTCTGAGGAGTTTATCAATTGGACAAAGTGATGTTTATAACAATGTGAAAACAAAACGAAATGAAACTCAAAGAAATCTTAATGGGGCTATTTATAGTAAATGTATTAGCAACATTATACTACTTGCCTCAAACGATAGAAAGTATTTCTAAGATGGTTATTGAAGGCTACATTATTGATAATTTTAGTTTTGTGGTCATGACTTTTATACGACTTGGTCTTACAGGTATAGGAGTAGTTGGAATGTTCCAATTTTGGCAAAACAAAAATATATTCAATCCTTATTTGAAAGCTTTCTTCATTTATGATTTATTTGCTTTTTTTGTATTTCTGCCGAGCAATATTTCTGTTTTATTTAATAATGAAGTACTTGAATCTTTAGGATGGAGTTTTTATTTTTTTAGAGTTCTTTCTTTAGTAACAGCTGTATTTATTGTTTTAGTTTATTCCAAAGAAACCATAAGAGTAAATGTAACTCCAGGTAAAAAGAAAAGAATTAGATTCTTTCATTGGTTTATTGATTCTATTATTTTTATAGTATTTCAATATCAAATAATTGCAATGTCTTTTTTCGGTATAGATGAAATAGTCTTACTTTTTGCATCTTATTTATATTTGATATTTTATTATTGGATTTCAGAAACAGTATTTCAACAAACTCTAGGAAAGTTAGCAACTGGAAAATATGTAAGAAGAGAAGATGGAAATCGAGCAGGGACATTTAAGATTTTAGGACGAACACTTTCACGTTTTATTCCCTTTGAACCGTTTTCATTTTTCTCATATCCAATTAGAGGATGGCATGATTCGATTTCAAAAACGACTGTTTATTCACTTGCTGAAAACCAAGAATTGGAAGATGAAATATTAGACCATTTGATAGGAGAGGATGATGACTTAGAGTATAAATTATAACTCAAATTACGCAAAACTAAATCTTCTAACTTAACTTTTTTTATCAGAAAAAAAGTTGAGTCAGAAGGCTTTAAATCTTTTAGTAACATCAGTTATAATAAAAACAAAGCATCAACTCAACAAAAAAAGGCTTTCAACAATTAAGTTGAAAGCCTTTTTTTATATTGAAAAACTAAATCTTAGTTTTCAACTTTTGCTGACTTAGAGCAAGATTTTGCTCCTTTAGAACATTTAGCAGCACAACTTTTTTTAGTAGTAGAAACTTTCTTTGCAGAAGTCTTTACTGCTTTAGTTGTTTTCTTAGTGCTGATTCCACCAGAAGCTTTTTCTTTAGCCATTGGAGAAACATTTACAAATTTTTGAGTTGAAGCATCATACGCAACTTGAGTAGTTGTAGTTTTTCCAGAAACTTCACAAGTATAGTTCTTATAGTAAGATACTGTTCCGCTAGTAGCACAAGTTTTTGCTTCTATATTAGCATCAAGAGAAGCTAATTTAGCAGCAGCTTGAGTATTAGCAGCAGTTGTTTTTGCACAACAAGATTTACTTGCAGATTTTGTACAAGATTGAGCGTTAGCTGTTAAAGCAACACATCCGAAAAAAGCTAGAAATAGAATTAATTTCTTCATGATAAGATTATGATTTATTTAGTATTAAATAATAAGATTCTAATTTTTACTAAAGTTACTACAACTTAGAGTAGTATCCAATTTTTTAACATGTTCTTGACAACCTATGTATAGGATATGTCAATTGCATTTTTGGTAAATGTAAAACCATGATTTTCAATGCTTTACACATAATGAAAATATTTGTGACATGGTTTTTTTGAATTTTGAACCTGCCTTTGCAGGCAAGTTCAAAATTCAAAATCAATAGTTAATGCTTAGCAACTTTCACTACAACATTTCCATCAGCCATATTTAACTGAATAAAATAAGAGCCTTTTGCTAAGTTTTGCATTGGCATTTCAAATGAATTTTTACCAACAGAAACATTTACAGCAGAGCTGTAAACTTCTTTTCCTAGTAAATTAAATACTCTAATTGGCACTAACTCATTAGTTGTACTTTCCAATTCTAAAGTAAGATTATCTGTAAATGGATTTGGATAAACTCTTCCATTCAAATCAGTCAAAGCAATATCTTCATCACTAGATATTAAATCTCTATCTCCAGTTGCAAACCAAGTTCCCCATTTTTCAGCAATCGTACCATTTGGAAATAAGAAAGTCGCAGAAGCTTGGTCACCTGAGATTTTATCACTTTGAACATTTACAACTCCCAATACTGTAGTTCCTTGATATTCCATATCATAAATTAACTTCGTATCATCTACAGAGAAGTTAGGGTAACCCCAAATATCAGAATCGTAAATCGTATTATTTTCACCAGTTTGAATATTAGCACCAAGTACTGAATATTGGTCAGAGAAAAATCCTTCTTCTCTAAAATCAAAAGCTACGATATAAGGTGAGTTTTTAGCAAAAGTAGGATTTCCAATACTTACACCTGATGGCAAACCTGCAAATAATTTTTCAATGGTACCATCTCCAAAATTATTGATATTATCATCGAAAACTCTTAGGAATCCAATGTCCCAATACTCAACTGCATTATTTCCAAGTGAACTTGCTACTTGATTGAAGGCATCATACATCAAGTAATTTCCAGTAAAATCAAATTCCATCGCATCTGCAAATTGAACCTCACCTGTTGTAACTGCCGAACCTCCATTATTAGGATCAGAAGTCGTAGGATTATAAAGCTCAAAATCATTCCAAGCACCTACATTAAAATCGAAAACCCAAATTGTATTTTCAGCGAAATTTTTCACCGCAGCAATTCGATTTCCATCTTTTGAAATAGCAATATTACGCCATTCCCCTGATGGATTACTTTCTAAAAAATCTTCAACGATAGTTCCATTATCCCAATCAATCTCTATGAATTTCATATTACTTTCATCATCAATAAATACGATAATTTCTCCATCATCAGTAATACTTGGCTTACTCGTAGGATTCGATTGTGAGAGTTGCGGCGTAGAAACCACATTACCTGCTAAGTCCGAGATAAATAGATTTTCCAAATTCGCATCAGAGTGTAAAACTCTTTCGTCACCGTCATTAACTACTACATCATTTTGATAAGTACCACCTGAACCTTGACCAATTCCTACTGCATCAAAAGCTGCGTTAGCTGCATTAACTTCAGCACTTCCATAAAGATCACTAGCTGATTGAACTACTGCATTTCGTAAGTCAACAAATTGAGAAGACTTAACCAAGTAAGCATCTAATGCTCGGTAGTAAATCAATTCTGCTTTATCTTTTCCTATATCAGTTGCAAATAAGAAGTACGCAAAATTAGGAATTCCACTATTGATATGAACTCCACCGTAATCTTGTTGAGGTGTATTCGCTAAGTTTTGAAATTCAGACATTGTCTTTGGTTGCCAACCTGGTGTGTTCAATGATGAACCTCCATTATTAGGGTCAGAAAGACTTCGTAATGCTCCCGTAGGAATAAAACTAGTACTAGTAATATCTTCTCCCATCTGCCAATCATCACGGTCGATCATTGCTCCGAATACATCAGCAAAAGATTCATTCAACGCACCTGACTGTCCTTGATATTCTAAGTTAGCTGTACCTTGTATTACACCATGCGACATCTCATGACCAGCTACATCTAATGCTCGTTGTAATGGCGAGTGAAATGCTTGATTACCATTTCCATAAAACATTGCTGCTCCATTCCAAAATGCATTATCCATATCACTTCCATCTTCATCAGAGATATTAAAAAACGAAATGACAGTACCACCTTGTCCATTAATAGACTCACGGTTATGTGTAGTTTTAAAATATTGATAAGCTTCACCTCCATTATAATGAGCAGAAACTGCTGCAGGATAATTGTAAGTATTATTACCAGAAGTAATGACTGAATAATCAAAATTATTATTGTTAGGATAAGTTCCTAATCCATCAACAGTTACAATCATTCCTTTCGGGTCAGATGGTAAATCAGAATTTGGATCAAACATCGGACGTGAACCATCATACATAAAGAAAGTACCGTCAACTTCGTAAGTATTGATAGTACGAGTTACACCTAAAAGGTCAGTTTCATTTGCAGTAGCAGGACCATTCAAGACCGCTTCATTCGCACTTGTATTTTCATGCGTTGCATGATTTTTATTTTTTGAAAATTCAAATTCGTCAGTATCATGATTACAATTATCATGTTCTTTATGAGTAGCATGATTACCTACGTGAGCATGAATTTTACAAATGCTACTATGCTTACTCAATACCTCTCCCGAATGAGCATCAATAAAATATTCCCATCTTTCAGCCAAGTTAGGAATCACAGTAAGGTGATAAGCTAATTTTGGATTTTTCGGATTATTATCAAGATGATATATCACTAACTCACTTTGCATTTGTTCACCAGCAACATACTTTTTTTGTTCATCATTTAATTTGATAAATGTACCAACATCACTTTTTGCAGTTGACGTTGCATTTTGTAAGTCTATTGTTGGAGAAATATTTTGCAAACTTGGAGTAGGGTAGTGGCGACCATTTACTAAGTAAATATCTCCATCTTTTTCATGAGCAATTACCTCTGACCCATAAACCGCAATTCCTTGATACTGCTGTTGCATACGAACATGAGTTTGACCCAAATCATCCGTTTGTACTCTTTGTACAAAAAACTCTTCAGTTGGATTTTCAATTCGCATAGGAGCTTTTACCGCTTCTAAATAATTGATTGCTCGCACTTCCAAAGTAGCAGTTCTTTGAGAAGCTGCATTTTCTAATTTTCCAGAAATCCAATTAGGTAAACCAGTTGTTTTATCTGTTTTTACATTGATAAAACGTTGATTATCAATAGGTTTAGTTAATTGATTTAGACTTCGGAAATTTTGTAGAGGATTCTCCAAAATCGTTTTTGGAGCTCTAGGAATACTTCTAATATCTTTTAAAGTAGAAGGAGTCGTAGTCGATTGCTCCGCTTTTGGTAATTTAAAATCTTTTGATTTAGGAGACTGAGCCGTCAGACTTATATTTCCCAAAAACAAAAAACTAATAATTAGTAAAATTGAGTATCTCATATTTTATTTTTTAAATGTTGAGTTATATTTATGATGATTTGATGAGTACTTAAACTCATAAGTTATTTACTCTTTAAGTAGGTGATTTAATATATTGTAAAAGTTTTTAATTTCTTTTGGTGGACCCATTGGCGCACCTCCCCAAACAATCTTATGGTCTTTATTTTTACCTTTAAATTCCATAAAATAATAACGATTGCCAGGCTGATTTAATTGAACTTCATTAAGATTTAGAAATTCAATATTATTAAATAGCTGTTTAACGACTTTTGATTCGATTTTTTTTAATGCGGTATTTTCGGCATTCATTCCTTTTTTAGTAAATAGCGCACCGTTTTCCAATAAAGTATATTCAGTTACACTACCAGCCATACCACCACCATTACCAAAAATGATTTGACCTTTAGGGTAATCAGCAGGAGTGTAATTTTTATTGGAGCAAAATGAACAACTTAAAGCGAGTGATAAGAGAAGGAAAAATTGAGTCAGTTTTTTCATAAAAAAAATTTAGGTTTGAAGGACTTTTTAGATGCTGTAAAATTAAGAATATATAATTGAGTTTAAATTATAGTAAACGTTAAGGAATTGTCAAACAATAACTTAACGATTTGTGATGGAAAAATTTAAGCCAATACTTCGTGAAAAATCCTCGCCGATGCCCTGCATCGCCTGCGTTTTTTACCTCGTCTTGACTGAAATTTTCCTCATCAAAATCGCCAATTTATTTTTCGATAATTCCTAAGACTTTGTTAAATCACTTGGATTATTTACCTAATTTCATTCTATTCCCTACAACTTTATCTATTAGATGTTGAATTAAGAATAAAATCACTTTGACGAAAGAAAAAATTAAAAAGGTACTGATAATTAGATTTAGTTCAATAGGCGATATTGTACTGACCACTCCTGTGGTGCGTTGCTTGAAAAAGCAGTTATCTGTGGAGGTACATTATCTAACTAAAAAGTCATTCCAAAAACTCGTTTTATCCAATCCTTATATAGATAAAGTGTATTCTATCCAGAAGAATGTCACAGAAATTTCTGATGAGCTAAAAAAAGAGGGCTATGATTGTATAATTGACCTGCATAAAAATATTCGTACTAAACAAGTTCGAGCGTTGCTACGAATACCTTATTATACATTTGATAAAATAAATTGGCAGAAATGGGTAATGGTCAATTTTAAAATAAACAAATTACCGAAGGTTCATATCGTAGATAGATATATGGAATCTGTAAAAACGCTAGGTGTGATAAATGACGGAGAAGGTTTAGATTATTTTTTGCCAAATGATTTGAACGTAGATGCTTCTGATTTTCCACAAAGTTGGATTGTTTTTGCTATCGGAGGTGCTCATGCTACCAAACGACTTCCCATCGAAAAGATAATTGATATTTGTAAAAAAATAAAAACACCAATCATCTTGATTGGTGGCAAAGAAGATGCAACCATCGGCAAAGAAGTCGTACTAACCTTACAAAGCAACAATATCATTAATAAATGTGGAACTACGAGTATTGATGAATCTGCATGGATTATCAAAAATGCTCAACAAGTAATTACTCATGATACTGGTATGATGCATATTGCAGCTGCATTTCAAAAGAAAATTATTTCGATTTGGGGAAATACGATTCCTGAATTTGGGATGTATCCATATTATAAAAATGGAATTGATAATAATAAGAGTGTGGAAGTTGAAAATTTGAGTTGCCGACCTTGTTCTAAGATTGGTTTTGATAAATGTCCGAAAGGGCATTTTAAATGTATGAGGGAAATTGATATAAATAAGGTTATTTGATAGAACACGGATATTTTTATATACAAGTATCAATTCTATAAATATAAAATAGCATAGTCTAAGTTAGAAGGGCACAGTTATTCGAGCGGGAGGCTCGTCTTGTACTGTTTGAGCATGAGGGTGCTTGCGAAGCAAAGAGAACTTGGAATCGAGTTTACAAGACTAGACTTTTTGGTTACTTTTGGGGCAATGCCAAAAGTAACAAATGCAACCATAAAAACACATGGATAAAGTATCTTGAAAATTCGTTTTAAAATAGCTTTTATATTAAGTTTCAATAAGCTGATAATGGGAACATTTGTTACTTTTGGCATTGCCCCAAAAGTAACCAAAAGCTCTAGTCTTGTAAACTCGATTCCAAATTCTCTTTGCTTCGCAAGCACCCTCATGCTCAAACAGTACAAGACGGGCTCCCCGCTCGAATAACTTGGGAAATATTTCCCTAAAGATTCGAAGAAATCAATTTAAATGATGATTCGAGTAATAAGATATAGATAATAAATTAAATCCCTTTTGTCGCTAATTAGTAATTAAAAAACCCCATTTTTTTGGTCAAAAAAGGAATTCAAAATATCTTGCACCTTCTCGTATGGTGATTTCAACAAAAAATCCTATCTTTCGAGATTGTTAACTTTGTTGTTAATTATAAGCACAACCAATCACTTTAAACAAAGATTTTAAAACATAAACTATTCGCTTTTATGAAAATTCTAAAAGGTTTACTTCTTTACTTCTTTATTTCAGTAGTTAGCAGTACAAGTATGAATGCACAAGACATTCACTTTACTCAATTTTATCTTTCACCTTTAACTACCAATCCAGCCTATGCTGGCGCATTCCAAGGTACAGCTCGTATCGGTGGTATATATCGTGACCAATGGAGGAGCGCAGTTACAAATGCATTCTCAACACCTTCATTCTATATTGACGCACCATTATTAATGGTAGGTAAGCGTAACTGGTTAGGTGCAGGAATCATGATGTATAGCGATAAAGCTGGTTCATTGGATTTATCGACTAATCAGGCGATGTTAGCTGCGGCTTTCCACATGCCTTTAGATAAAAAATCAAAATCAGTATTTACTATAGGTGTGCAAGGAGGTTATACTTCTCGTACATTAGACCTTACTAATGCACTATTTAATGATGCAATTGTTTCGGGGCAAGTTGCTGGAACTACAATTGACTTAGGTGGTGGTGGTGATGGTAATTTCAATACTAACTTTTTTGACTTAAATGTAGGAGTATTGTTAAAAACTCAGATGAATGATAAAATGCGCCTTGAAATTGGAGCATCTTTACAACATCTATTGACTCCTGATTATCACTTAAATGAAGGATCATCTGATACTACTACAGTAACTACTCAACCAAATTCTAGTGAAGATGCTTGGGATTTGCCAGGAGACTTCCTTTTACATGGACAATTCTTTGTTGATTTAAATGATAAGTTAGTTCTTAAACCTACATTCTTATTTAGAACACTTTCAGGTGCTAATGATATTCAAGTGCAAGGATTAGTAGGTTACCATTTGAATCCAGAAAAAGATGTGACTTTAAATTTAGGAATAGGATATAGATTAAGAGATGCTGCAATGTTTATAGTAGGAATGGATTATAAACAATTCCGAGCAGGTTTTGCTTATGACTTGGCAATTTCGGATATAAGAGGTGCAGCAGGAACTCCTGGTGGACTTGAATTAGGCGTTTCTTATATCGCTAAGATATTCAAGAAGCCAACTGTAGATCCTGTAATATTCTGTCCACGATTCTAATTTTATTTAAAT
>JALZVK010000292.1 GCA_023301005.1 Saprospiraceae bacterium
CACAGGAGGTCTAAGCGCAGGGAACTACATCTCTATTACGAAAACCTCCACCCCTACCGCGACCAGAGACCTCAGTGACCTCGTTAAAAAGGGCGCACTTACAAAATCAGGCGAACGCAAACACACCCGTTATTGGCTGAACCTCTGAGAATTGATTTTGTAATCCCTGAAGCGCCATTAAGCAGGGGTAAAATACCCTGAAGAGGATTGTGGTCTTTGGTTATTACACTTAGAGTTGGCGGTTTTTAGTTTATACTACATAAGGTTTCTTGAAGGCACCCTCTTTCGCTCAAGCCATTTTTGTGATAGTATTAGTCTCTATATAATCGCTCTTTGCCCTTGTTAATGATTATTTTTACGCCATAGGCGATCACTTTTATGAGATAAGGCTAAAACCTCGGCAAGTTCGAATCATAGATCAGAAAATTGAGTAAAATACCTCTGCCCGCAGAGAAGGATTTGAGCTTCTGCGGGGACGTAACTCAATAGTGCCTACGTTCGTGACAATACGGTGAGGATGAAAACCCCACTTAACACGTCTAGTGACCAAACTAAGCGTGCTTTCTTTTTGTCAAGTCTACCCCTAAGACTCTAATTTCTTCAATATTTTGATATTTAGCAGATACTGAATACCAATGAGTTTGGAGTGATTGAATAAGATCACAAAAATATAATTTTTTCTTATCAATAATCCAATATTTTTTTACCCTTTGATCACCTTCACCCTTTTTTTTCCCTTGGTAGAATAGTAAGTAAATACCATAATTAGATCTCTGGTCTCGTAAATAGTCGCCTATTAATTGTTCTTCTAAGAAACTAATCAGATTAGAACCGCTCCAATTATCAGCGATTTTAATTTCTATGGGAATAGGACTGTCGATATTATGATTATTTAATTTCAAATCGACACGTTTTTCATCTGCGAATTCATCTTCACTGGATACCAAATATTTACTATTGGCAATATTTCTGAGCTCTCTAGCACAGTAATTTCGAATGATCTCTTCTTTTTTATCAATAATCAAAGAACTTAAACTATTGTCGCCTTCCTCCAAGTCGTGCTGTAAATCACTGATTTTGTTAACAGCCGTCAGGAATAACTGTTCGACACTCTGAGGGGTAAATTCATAAGAAGAATTAAACTCTAAAAGCTGTTCAGCATCCCAGCTCTCGTATTCAGCATCCAAATGCACTCTTTTATTATAAGATCGCTTTATCCATGTAGTATTATCAACAAAGACGCTAGAAGACTCTAATTCCCTTAGCGCTTCATAAGCCTCCCTACCAGGAAGATCACATAGTAATCCAAATAACTTACTTCTAGCCTCTTGTGCATCATCTCGTAAACCTGGAGAATACACCCCTCCTCCTGCTCTATCTATGTCACTTTCTGTTTTGATGTATTTATAGGATAAAATAATAAGATCTCTAAGGACTGGAGTAGTATTAAAGTTTCTACGAACATGAGTCTTATCCCTCATTGAGCCTACAAGTGAAACGAGCGTTCTCATCATTAGATCTATTGCTTCATCTTTACCAAGTTCAACTAGACGACTTTCAAGGCTTCTTATAGCGATCTCGGGGTCTACTCCAATCCATGATGCGTACCAGACATGAGAATTGTGTATACTGTTGGCCTCCAGCTTTTCCGAAACAAGAACGGATATACTTTCATCGCTTATATTAGTATCCACATGCAGCATATTAAGTAAATTCATACATTTTTTATGATTACATACTTCTGGTGATGCGAGCAGACTAACAGCCTCTTTTGAGAGGTATTTCCATTGAGCTTCATCTCCATATTGAAATTTACTAATTAAGTAATGAGTATCTTCTGGTTGTTCGAGCTCCCATTTAAACTCTCTGACTATCAAAGGGACGCAAATATCAGAATGGTACTTAAGAAAGTTGAAAAAGTAAGGTGGTAACCCATTGAGGTCATTAAGTGAGTGACGTATTGCATATTCAGCTTCCTGGGAATTAAACTCTGATATTAGAGTTCCTTTCTGAATATCGTTAGATAGCCCTATAATTGACAAAATTTCCAAATAACCTCGGTTATCTGAGGCTTCTTTTTCAGAACGTAAAAGAAACTTAAATGACCGCCACCCATATATCAGCCCATTGAAAAAAGATGTTACAACCTCTTTACTGAATTTCTGATCAAAGTCTTCAGGCCTCACATTAGCCCAATTACTTGAGAATGAAGAGTAGACTTGTTTTATTATATACTCCTGAGCATTGTGGTACAACCCCTTAGAGAAAGCTTCTTGTACCCTTTGTTTGTCTTCAAGCAATTCTAAGTTCTCCTCCAAAAAAGATTGCCATTTTAAATGGTTCTTCTCTTCTTTCTTTTTTCTCTTTTCTTGTTCAATTTTCCATTTTTTTTCTTTCAGAGCTAACGCTTTATCTTCTGGGGAGATTTCAGGTGTCAAAAACGAGTCTAAAGCAACCCTTAATTCGGGTAAAGAAGTAACGATTTCTTCAATCTTTTTCACTCTCTCATCATCTCTTTCCATTAAACTAGCTATCAGCGATAATGCTACCAATTTATCATCAATTAGATTTTGTTCTGAGAGCTGTTTTACAAGATAGTCTATATCTCCAGTTTCGAACTTCCATATGTCATAGTAGGTTCTAGCATACCAAAATTCTGTAAGTCGTTTTTTTGAATAAATTTCTCTCTCCTCATTGACATCAAACCAAAATAAAGCATTCCTAAGTTTTTTGAATTTTGAGACAGTTTCGGGAAGCGAGCTGATTTTTTCTTTAGCATTACTACCAAAGCTATCTCTAAAAAATTCTATTTTACGAAATGTTTTCAGAGACGTGACTTTAAGACATCTCTTGTCTCTATTTTCAGCCAACTCTTGAAGTATTTCTGCAGCGATTTCTAATAATCCAATTTTCCCTTCTACAATCTCTTCGTTTCGTCTCTTTTTGGGCTCGCCTTTGTTAATTGTCTTACCAACTTGCTCTACGAATTTCCATTTTCCTTCAAGCGATAGCTTAGTAACATAGCTTTTCACCTCGTAAATTACGCTGGGAATTACGTCTGAACTTGTTCTACTTTTGGCTTTTTCGAGTAAATGAAACAATGTATCGACATGCCTCTCCTCAAGTGTCTCGATGACCACTATTAACAAATGGATATTAACTGTTTCCTCAGTTTTGAGCGTACTTAAAAGTTGATCCAAACCATCTCTATTTCCGAACTCTTTAAGTATTAAAGCCGATTCTACCCGGCAACCTAGTGCCACCTCACTAGATAGGGCATACTTTAAGATATAATCCGTTAGCTGAGTTATGTTTCCGTGCCTGACAAGAGAAAGTAAAAATTCTAAAACTTGATCATTATCATGTTTTTCAAACAAACTAAGAATTAAATCTTCTAGTTCAGGTGATGAAAACCTTTCAATTGAATGCCTATCAATATTTAAATGCTCAAAATCATCTTCTGCATGCTTATCACAGACTGAAGAAATGATTTCGGCTCTTTCGTTTAAGGGGAGAAGTTCAGGTGCTGGACACGTAAGAAGAATCTTAGGCTCAATAACAATAGATCTTTGCCTCAATTTTGAGTCTTTCAACACAACCCATTCTAAAATTGGCCTCATTGATGGAATAATGACCCATTGCCCATACTTTTCTCTGATAAAGAGTGATTCTATCTTATTTCTTGGCACTCCAATATTGAGCATTTCAAGAACCCATTCCGCTGTTAAGAATTCTCTGGTTGATCTATGATTGAACCTTACTGTACCATATTTGCCTGCGCAGAATATAGGCAGCCCCAAAATAAACTTCTTCTGCCGAACTGTTAGACCTCTTAACAAAGGGGATATTTCTAAGGCTCCATTCGATAGAGCCGCGTCAGGAACTTGAATATTTTGGTTCCTACTATGAGAAGACAATACTGCTATATTGCGGACAACCTTAATAACCACTTCTTCAGTTAAATCCATCTGCTCTTTAGTATCTGGATTTGGTTCAACACAGTTAAGACTTATTCTGTTTTGTATGAGCTCGTATCTCGACCCTAATTTACCATTTTCTTTCCAATAGAATACCAGTTCGGATAAATCTAGAGGGCGAGCAACCAGTTTTGTAGCGTCTTTTTTTTCGATTGCCTCAAGGAAAGCCTGAATATCAGACATTCCTTTTTCATTTGAAAATTTTTTTACTTGGTCAACAGTCAGATCGGCTATTCTGAAAAACTCATAGCCACCATTTTCTAATATCTCTTCCGAAATTTTATCTTTAAGGTAATTCCGGCATAACTCAAGATCTACGTCTCCTCTCCATGCCTGAGGGCGGCTAGAGATTATTATATGTGAGGTTTGTAATTTCCCTTTCTTATCAAGAAGGCGCCCAATTTTTTTAATCGCTTTCTCAAAAGCCCTTGGATCTTGAAGACGAGATTCATCAACTGAATCTAGCATTAGATACCCTTCTCTTTGATCAGAACTCAACCAATCATCAAATTGTTCATAGCTTCCTAAATTCTCGGAATCGATTTCAAAAGATTCTTCGAAATCTTCAACGAGGTTTTCTATTCTTAGAAAAAATGCCTCTTTACCAATAGCTCTCTGCTTTCTGACTAAAGATTTAAGTTCCTCAGTTTTTCCTGAACCAGCACTTGATAGAAGTATTGCGCGAGGAAAGCTTAGCAGTTCTTCACTGGTAACTCCCTTGTTGTATATAGGGTAATAAAAGGACGCATTATTATCGAAATCGTAGTCTTTTTCAGAATCAATATCTTCAGATAGGATATTCTCAAAAACTCTATCTAAATCGATATACTCCAGTGTAGATATTGTCTGTGACGTCATGGCTTAGGTAATCATTACGAATAAGTGATATTATTCAGGTCTTCAAATAAAAGTAAAGTTTAGAGTATTCAAATGAATATCTTTTAAGCCTTCTTAACCAGTTATTAACAATAATTATAGCTTAAAAATCATCCCGCTTCACATAAGGATTGTTCTGTAAAAAACTGTATAAACCTCCCCTTTCACGCCCAAATTTCTCTTAAAGTTAAGTGGGCACAGATTGCAAAACGCAAGCTGCGACTCGATTGGTTTTATCCGCTAGCTTAAAGGCCATGCTAACCCAAGATAAGAATTTAGTAACCACAGTAAAAATAATTATAGAATTACTCGCTAAGCGAAAGGGTTCTAAAAAACACTCTAAGGACAGATCTTTCAATCCCTACTTAATCAAAACCATTTTGGGGTTGTATGATGATCACTGATCGACTAATGATTCTTTCACTATGGACCCTCTTATTTATAAAATCATCCACCTAGCTGGTGTT
>JALZVK010000293.1 GCA_023301005.1 Saprospiraceae bacterium
GAAGTGATAACGAGGTAGATGAGTTCTCTTTGTTCGTAAGATTCTCCGTAACGAGCAATTGTAATTCGAGGAGAAGCTGCTGCGAGTTTTTCAAAATAATCAACAACATCTGCATAGAGTGAAAATCGTTCGCCAAGTTGATAACCTAATACATCGGCAGGAACGGGAAGACTTTTGTCGTAAGTCAATTCAGGTTCGAATGCAAATCTATCTTCAATAAGTTGTTGAGCAAATAATGAGGTAGTAAAAAATAACGCTGCCGCTAACGTAATTACAAATGTTATTCTTTGTAGGAGGAAAGTTTTTCTCATGATAAGTTAGGTTGGTTTTAAAATTAAGATTGGAAAGATAAGGATTATTGCATTCAACTCATAAATGAAATATGGTTACAATTATTTATCAAAATTTATTAGATAAATTTTTTTGTTAAAATTTTAATAAAATATAACATTGAATATAAAAAGTGTATGATTCATACAATGATATGGTTTTATTTGAAGCATATAAGATTGACGAAAAGATAATAGAAGATACTTTCATGAAGAGACCTAATATCGGTAATATGATTAATCAAGACGTTTATCTAGAAAATTAGAGTTTATAACTCTTTTTTAATTATAATGTTTTTATTTATTAAAAATTGTTCTAATGAAAAATAGATTTTTTGAATTGAGTGCTTTAATATATGAAGCGTATGAAATGGATGATTTTATGAGAGCACAAGAACTTATTTTTGAGTATCAAAATTTAGCGGCACAAAATAAGGATAATTGGAACTATGGAAATGCAATACATATGTCTAATACTTATCTTGGATTGATTGCAATTAGTAAAAATGATATAAATAAAGCAAAAGAGTACTTGATTTGTTCAGGTCTAACTGTTGGTTCACCTCAACTTAATAATTTTGGACCTAATATGTTGTTAGCTAAAGCATTGTTAGAAAAAGGAGAAATAGAAGTTGTTTTGAATTATATAGATATGTGTAAAAAATTTTGGAATTTTTTTTTCAGATTCTTTTTTATTAGAAGATGGAAGAGCTTGATTAAAAAGAATCAAATACCTGTTTTTGGACCTCATCTTTATTACCACATTAAAACAACTTAACATCCATACATTTTAGTAAGTAAAAGAAGCTAGTATAGATATAATAAGGTATAATTAAATTTGGTACTCTCCCTAACTTTCATTTTTTTTATAAAATGAAAATAACTCAACTCAATATCTACCCCGTAAAATCCCTCGGAGGCATTTCCCTCCAAAAATCTCACCTCACCGCCAAAGGATTATTGTATGATAGAAATTGGATGCTTATAGATGAGAACGGACTTTTTATGACACAACGGACTCATCCTCAAATGGCATTGGTTGATACTCAAATCAAAAATGGCGAGTTAATTTTTTTACATAAAAAAACAGGAGCGTCAGCGACTATTCCTATTCGTTCGAGTTATGGAGCGACCTTAGATTCTAGAGTATGGAGTACAACTTGTGAAGTGCAAAAAGTAAATGGAATAGGAGAGTGGTTTTCTAAGGTATTTGGATTTCGATGCTACCTCGTTTTTTTTCCTAAAAAAAATATACGAACTAAAGTAACAGAAAGTGGAATTGAAAACCGAGTGACAAGTCTAGCCGACAAGTCGCCTGTTTTGATTACAAATGAGGCTTCACTTTATGAGTTGAATAGTCGATTAGATAATCCAATTCCGATGAATCGTTTTAGAGCAAATATTATTTACACAGGGCAAGAAGCTTATGAGGAAGATGTTTGGACGAGTGTGAAAATTAATAATACAACTTTTAAAACGGTAGAGATATGCGGACGTTGTAAGTTGATAAATGTCAATCACCTAACTGCCGAAAGTACTAAAGAACCCCTGGAAACATTGAGTACTTACCGTAAAATGGAGAGAGAGATAAAATTTGGAATGCGAATGAGTTGTGAGGTGGAAGGGGATGAGATGCCGATAATAAGTATTGGGGATGAGATAAATATTTAGCGAAGCTGAATCCCAATATTTTTAAAATAAAAATTCCCTTCATTTTTTATCTTTGTGAAAAAATCAACCAAAAATGTCCAACCCATATAAGCATCTTTTAACGCCTTTAGATTTAGGATTTACAACTTTGAAAAATCGTGTACTCATGGGGAGTATG
The DNA here is from genome assembly GCA_023301005.1 of Saprospiraceae bacterium. Classification (GTDB taxonomy): domain Bacteria; phylum Bacteroidota; class Bacteroidia; order Chitinophagales; family Saprospiraceae; genus CAJQQY01. The sequence goes on from JALZVK010000293.1 coordinate 2,158, forward strand.
CATACTGGACTCGAAGAAACCAAAAATGGATTTCATAAACAAGCGGCTTATTTTGCAGAGCGAGCAAGAGGTCAAGTCGGTTTGATGGTAACTGGTGGAATCGCTCCGAATCGAGCTGGATGGGTTGGCCCATTTGCAGCAAAGATGACTTCAAGTAGTGAAGCTAAAAAACATAAAATAATTACTGATGCCGTTCATGCTGAAGATGGAAAAATTGCCATGCAGATTTTACATTCAGGGCGATATGGTTATCATCCTTTCTTAGTTTCTCCTTCCAAATTTAAAGCTCCAATAGTTCCGTTCAAACCTTGGGTGATGAGTACTCGAACGATTAAAAGTACAGTCGGTGATTATATCCAAGCTGCTGCGTTGGCGCAGGAGGCTGGTTATGATGGAGTGGAAGTGATGGGTTCTGAAGGATATTTGATTAATGAATTTTTAGTAGAAAAAACAAATAACCGTACTGATGATTATGGCGGAAGTTATGAAAATAGAATGCGGTTTCCCCTCGAAATTGTTCAAGGAATTAGAGATAGAGTAGGACCAAATTTCATTATTATTTATCGCTTGAGTATGTTGGACTTGGTGGATAAGGGAAGTACTTGGGAACAAGTGGTGGAACTGGCAAAGCGAGTTGAAGCAGCAGGGGCGACGATTATTAATACTGGAATTGGTTGGCATGAGGCGCGAGTTCCTACGATTGCTACGATGGTTCCTAGAGGTGGATTTAGTTGGGTGACGAAGCGAATGATGGGTGAAGTAAATATTCCATTGATTACTACGAATCGAATTAATACACCTGAAGTTGCAGAGAAGATTTTGGCAGATGGTCATGCGGATATGATTTCGATGGCTCGACCGTTTTTGGCGGATTCGCAATTTGTAGTTAAAGCGATGGAAAATCGAGGAGATGAAATCAATACTTGTATCGGTTGTAATCAAGCTTGTTTGGATCATATTTTTAAAAGAAAAACTGCGACTTGTTTGGTAAATCCTAGAGCTTGTCGAGAGACTGAATTTAATTATACGCCTACGGAAAAAAAGAAAAAGATTGGAGTGGTAGGTGCTGGACCTGCTGGTTTGTCATTTGCAACAACTGCAGCGGAGCGAGGGCATGAGGTACATTTGTATGATGCGGCATCAGAGATTGGTGGACAATTTAATATGGCAAAACAAGTTCCTGGGAAAGAAGAATTTTTTGAGACGTTACGATATTTTAAAAAACAAATAGAATTGCACAACGTGCAATTACACTTGAATCAAAGAGTAGATGAAACGTTTTTATTAGAACAAAAATTCGATGATATTATTTTGGCAACGGGTGTAACTCCTAGAGTAATTGCTATTGATGGAATAGATCATCCTAAGGTGTTGAGTTATGTAGATGTATTGTTACATAAAAAGCCAGTTGGGAAATCTGTTGCTATTATTGGAGCTGGAGGAATTGGTTTTGATATGGCAGAGTATCTTTCTCATGAAGGTGTTTCGCCAAGTGTAGATGTGAAGCAATTTTTAAAAGAGTGGGGGATTGATGATAAATATCAACATGGTGGTGCTTTGACTGAACCTGAAATTCATCCTTCTCCTAGAGAGATTTATTTGTTGCAACGCTCGAAAGGTAAACTAGGTGCTCGACTTGGAAAAACAACGGGTTGGATTCATCGGGCAAGTTTGAAAAAGAAAAAAGTCAATATGTTGAGCAAGGTTCAATATGATAAGATTGATGATGAAGGTTTGCATATTACTATTGGAAAAAAGGAGAAAGATATTCTACGTGTGGATAATGTTATAATTTGTGCGGGACAGGAACCTCACCGAGTTTTGTTGGATGCGCTGCGAGGAAAAGGTGTCGCTGTGCATTTGATTGGTGGTGCTGAGGAGGCGAGGGAATTGGATGCTAAGAGGGCGATTGATCAGGGGGCGAGACTAGCGGCGGAGATATAAAGATAGAGTTATTGAAGAAGGGAAGACGGATTTGAGATTTAAGAAGTTTTACGAATCATCTTGTTTGTTCGTATCAAAGGTATTCGACCTACTTCATACTTCTCAAATCCGTCTTCCCTTTTTCCCTTCTTCAATAAATTATATTAGAGATTAGAAATAAACTCAATCAAATTCACCTCCTTATCCAAGTCCAACTTTTTCTTCAAACGATGCCTAGCCTTTTGCACACTACCCGCGCTGATAGCCATAAGTTGAGCAATTTCTTTAGTGGTGAGACCCATACGAATGTAGGCACTAAAACGAGTTTCATTAGGATTTAAAGTTTTATTTGTTTGATGTAACCTCTCAAAAAAATCAGGATGCACTTCACTAAAATGCAATTTGAATTTTTGCCAGTCCTCATCGAAGTTCATATTCAGCTCAATATTTCTATCTAAACTATTGACTTGTTTTCTCATCTTTTCATCACCCGAAACTTTTAACGCACCAATCTTTTCTTTGAGGTCGCTCAGCATTTTATTTTTTTGCAAAGTAAACATCGTACTACTTGCCAATTCTCTTTCCTTATAATCCAATCGTTCTTTAAGTCGATCCCGCTCTTCTTGTTCGAGCATTTGTTCCACTTTTAGTTTTTCCAATTCCTCTTTTTGCAGTTGTACTTTAAGTCGTCTTCGCACATTATAGAAATATAAACCCATCGCAAGAATACCTAAAATAATAAGTCCCGCAGTTTGCGCCAAGTTTCGATAGTAAGAAGAAAGCTTGACTGCTTCCAATTCTTTAGTACGGAGGTCGAGTTCATGTTGAGCATTGATAACAGCAATATTACGAGCATTCTCTTCTTGTTCGAGTTTTTGTTTGATAGCTGTTTCTTTAGCGAAATAGTCAAAGGCTTCGCCGTATTTACCTTGTTTATTATAAATTTCTCTAAGGAGTTGGTAAGTGAATTGTTTTTTTTCCATCAAATCATTCGCCTCGCAAATATCCTTGCCTTGTATAGCAAATTTAATAGCATTAGGAAAGTCATCCTGCTTTTCGTAAGAAACTCCAATAAGCAAATAATTATAGGCTAAAAAATCTTGGTCATTTGACTCTTCAGCTATTTCAATATTTTGTTCACAGAAAGCTCTTGCATCTTCATACTTCTTCATCGCAATGAGTGCACTACTGATATTACTTCGAGCTAGATTTTCGTCAGCTTGATTTCCTATTTCTTTGACAAGGGTCAAATTTTGTTGATAGTATTTAAGCGCTTCAGTAGGAATGGTATCCAAAAGAAAATCACCCAACTCTCGATAAACAATACTTATGGATACCTTCTTTTCTTTTGCTTTATACATTTCAAGTGCTCGTAAATATCGAGTGTAAGTTTTATCAAAATCTTCTCGATTAGCACGAGCATAATGATGTAAAACGTAAGCTTGATAACTTATGTCATTATACTCATGAGCAAGATATTCCAAATTTCCTGCATACATAAATGATCCATCAATATCTCCTTCCTTATGATAGGCAACTCGAAGCAGTCCTTTTAAGGCATTCATTTGCCCGATGGTATCGTTCAATTCTTCTGATGTAAGAAGTGATTTTTCAAAAAACTCTTTTGATTTGATTGTAAAATCTTGGTTGTAAAATATTTGTCCTAATCCTTCATAAGAATTAATTTTTTCTTTCTTAGTGAGTTTTTCTGCGGCAAGGATAAGACTATCTACATTTTGCCCAAGGCAAATTGTAGTTAGGGTGAGTATAAGGACGAGTATGAAAGATTGTCGAAACATGATAGTGGCGAAAATAGGTATTTTGAATGAGATGTTAAAATGGGGATTGATGATTAGACTTGTTACCCTTTAAAATAGATAAAAAAAGAAGAATGCCTTGTTTAACATTTGTTGTTTATTTATATTTATAAACAACTGATAATCAATGTGAATCTTAGATTCGTATTAAATATATTTAAAAGAATAAAAAAGAATGATGTATTTATCAGCTAGGATACTATTTATATCAGTCAATATTTAGTAATTTTATAATCAACCTTAAATATCTTCCTGCAAATTTTTATTACAACCTAAAGTGGCAAAGCCACTACCTTGAATATCTAAACATAAAACGACAATTATTCTATTTTAAGACTCTAAGTGAAGAGACTATTTTCTGAAATAAGAACAGTTATTTCCTATACTAATAATGTTTTGTTTCTCAGTCCTGAATTTTTCTTTTATGTTTTAAAAGGTAACAAGTCTAATAGTAATAAATATATTTTTTAGCCATCTAATTTCCATAGACCATAAATTATGCAATTATCCGAAAAACAAAAATCTATTATACAAGAGTATAATAGGAACGCAAAAAAAACACTTTCTCTTTTTCTATTACTTCTTCTAAGTAGTATTTCAAATACTATGGAAGCAAGTAATTTATCTACCTGTCCTACAGGTACTCGTCTTTATGTAAATAAAAATATAACAACTTCAGGAGATGGAACTTCATGGACAACTGCTTATCAGGAGTTACATGACGCGCTTGATATGGCGCACGACTGTCCCAATATAACTGAGATTTGGGTAGCTGAAGGAACATATAAACCAACCACTTCTTTGACCAATCGAATTGTCTTTTTTATTATGAAAGATAACTTGGCATTGTATGGAGGTTTTGATGGAACAGAAACTAGTCTAGGTGATAGAGATTTTGAAACTAACCCTACTATCTTGAGTGGTGACCTGATGGAAAATGATGATTACTCCTCTATACCTATTACAGGGAATGAAGAAAATTCTTACCATGTTATTTTCAATTTTAATAACTTAATAGATTCGACAGCGGTGTTGGATGGTTTTCATATAGTCGGAGGAAATTCGAATATCTCTCCTCCCAATCATGTAGGAGGAGGTTTGTATAATAAGCAGGCTTCGCCTACGGTACGGAATTGTAAATTTTATGGAAACAATGCAGGCTACGGTGGTGGTGGAAGTTATAATGATAAATCTACTGTCAGTTTTACCAATTGTGTTTTTTATACCAATACAGGCCCTTACCGAGGTGGAGGAATGTATAATGATAATTCTACACTTGATATAATCAATTGTATTTTTTTTGATAATCATGCAGTACTTCCGGGAATGGGTGTAGGTGGAGCGATGTTTAATAATTTTTCCAATCCTACCATTATCAATAGTACGTATCTCAATAATACAGCTACTCATGGAGGTGGAGCATTGAGTAATAATGCTTGGGCAAAACCTAATATTTATAATTCTATCTTTTGGAATAATGGAGATGAGATTGCCAATACATCTGCCGATCCTAATGGAGCACCACCAGAGACTAATTCTAACTGTACCGTAACCATTCAAAATTGTCTTCTCAAAAACGCAAATGGTAGCGGAGCCAATTGGAATTTGTTTTATGGAATTGATGCAGGTAATAATATTGATGACGATCCATTATTTGTAAATGCATTGTTAGGAGATATGCATTTACAAGAATTATCTCCTGCGCTAAATGTTGGAGATAATTTATTATTGCCGCCAGGACTATTAATTGACCTTGATGGAAATCCTCGAATTTATAATTTTGTCAATGGAGGAAATGTTGACCTTGGAGCTTATGAATTTCAGTTTCCAATTAATTGTACAATAGGTGCGCCATGTGATGATAATGACCCATGTACCACAGGTGAAGTTATTCAAAGTAATTGCGATTGTGGAGGTGGTAGTTTTTTAGATAATGATAACGATAATATATGTGATAGTGATTCTGCTGATAATTGTATCGGTCCCAATATTGGAGATGCCTGCGATGACGGCAATCCTAATACTGTCAATGATGCTGTCGATGCTAGTTGTCAATGTGTAGGTGTCGATCCTACTTTCTGTCCTGACCTTGGATTATCTATAGGCGATCCTTGTAATGATAATGATGACTGTACCGTTGGCGAAACCATTCAATCAGATTGTATGTGTGGAGGTGGCGTTTTATTTGATGATGATAATGATGGTTGGTGTGATACCAATTTAAATGATAATTGTGTTGGGCCGAATATCGGAGATGCTTGCGATGATGGTGACCCTTGTACTTTAGGCGAATTCATCCAGTCAGATTGTAACTGTGGAGGGGGTTCATTATTTGATGTGGATAACGATTTAATCTGTGATTTAGATCCAATAGATAATTGCTTGGGTCCAAATATAGGAGCACCATGTGATGATAACAATATATGCACGGTTGGCGAAACTATCCAATCAGATTGTAATTGTGGAGGTGGTTCATTGATAGATACTGATGGAGATTTAGTTTGTGATTTTGATGCAGCAGATAATTGCTTCGGTCCAAATATCGGCGATACTTGCGATGATGGCGATGCATGTACTACTGGCGAAATGATTCAGGCAGATTGTAATTGCGGCGGCGGAGTATTGTTAGATGC
>JALZVK010000294.1 GCA_023301005.1 Saprospiraceae bacterium
TTCCTTAAAAATCAGTCATAGTATCAACAATACTCCTTCTTTTTAAGAAAAACTGAAAACAAAATAACCTCGTCTAAATGACGAATTTATTTTTCTACTGTTACTAAAAAAAAAATTAGAACGGTTTTTGAATATTAATAAACCAAATATCTTTTTAAAAGAGATATTTGGTTTTTTTTTATCCCTCCTTTTTATTCTACAAACATTTATAACAACTCTTATTATTCATTAATCAATTGATTAACAGTTGATTAACTGATTCTCCCTTTCCTCCATTTTTAATTTATTCAATAGAATTTTTTCCCCAGTATTTATAATTATAACAATTCAAATTATTAACCATGAGAAAACTGAGACACGTTTTTGCCTTGTTTATTTTATGCCCTTTTACTATATTTTCACAACATATTGAAGTAGGAGTAAATGGAGGAGTTTCTTCTTATTTAGGAGATTTATCAAGTGATATCAAAAAGATTAATATTGGAAAATTACATGTAGCAACTGGTGTGTTTATAAGATACCAACATAATAATTATTTCACTTCAAAACTAGCAATTGGTTATGGACAAGTTTCTGCTGATGATGCAGATTCTAATGGACTAGGTAGACAAAAAAGAAATTTACATTTCAGATCTTCGATATTTGAAACAAATTTGACTATGGAAGTTAATATTTTGGGATACGAACCAGAATATTTATCTAAGAGAATAAGCCCATATATATATGCTGGAATTGGTGCATTTGCATTTAACCCAGAAGCATTATTTGAAAATGAATGGATTGAATTGCAACCATTAAATACGGAAGGTCAAGGAATAGCTGAGTTTCCTGAAAGACAACCATATAAAAAAGTGTCTTTGTCAATTCCTTTTGGTGGAGGTATCAAGGTTGCAGTTACTGATAAAATTAATGTAGGTATAGAAACGGGATTAAGAAAAACTTTTACGGATTACCTAGATGATGTAAGTACAACTTATGTTGCTGATAATATTATTTTAGAAAACAATGGACTATTATCTGCTACTCTTGCTAATCGTTCAGGTCAATCTGTTAACACAGGTCAAATCAGAGGAAATGCTGAGAATAATGATTGGTATACGATGACTTCATTGAGTGTCTCATATAATATTTATGGCTCTACAGGTTTTGGAGGCAAAGGAAAGAGAAGAAGAGGAGTTGGATGTCCTACATTCTAAATAATAACTTTTTTTAAAAAAAATAAATTCTTAAATACCCAATAGAACTGTAAGTTCTATTGGGTATTTTTTTATGTAAAAAATAAACAACTCAAACGTTGATTTCATTTTTAAGAAAATACCTGCTATTTTGCTTTTTTCAAAAAATAGAAAGAAATAAAAAAGACTTTTGTCAAAATCACCAAACGATATATTAAAAGAGTACTGGGGCTATGATAGCTTCCGACCACTACAAAAAGAAATTATCCAATCGGTTTTGGATGGACAAGATACCCTTGCCTTGTTGCCTACTGGAGGCGGAAAGTCTATTTGTTTTCAAGTTCCAGCTTTAATTCAAGAAGGTATTTGTTTGGTGATTTCTCCATTGATAGCGTTGATGAAAGATCAAGTTTATAACTTGAATAAAAGAGGAATCAAGGCAATTGCGATCTATTCAGGTATGCATTACAAAGACATCGACCGTGCTTTTGATAATTGTATTCATGGTGATATTAAATTCCTTTACCTCTCGCCTGAACGATTATTGACTGACCTTGCCCTTGCTAGAATTAAACAAATGAATGTTAATTTATTAGCTGTCGATGAAGCGCATTGTATCTCACAATGGGGTTATGATTTTAGACCGCCTTATTTGGAGATTGCAAGTATTCGAGAATTAATTCCCAAAACTCCAATCATCGCTTTGACGGCGACAGCGACAGTTGATGTCGTAAAAGATATTCAAGAGAAATTAGAATTTAAAAAAGAACATCTTTTTCAACAGAGTTTTAAAAGAGAAAATCTTGCATATGTATTGTTACGAGAGGAAAATAAAATATCCAAATTAGATGATATTATTAAGAGTGTAAAAGGTAGTGGAATCGTATATGTGAGAAGTAGAAGAAAGACAAAAGAGATTACATTATATTTAAAAAACAATAATATAACGGCGGACTTTTATCACGCTGGATTAAGCTCGGAACAAAGAAGTAAAAAGCAAGAAGATTGGATAAATAATAAAATTCGAATTATGGTTTGTACCAATGCCTTTGGTATGGGAATCGACAAACCTGATGTTCGTCTAGTGGTTCATATGGAAATGCCTGATAGCTTGGAAGCTTACTTTCAGGAGGCAGGAAGAGGTGGTAGAGATGGGCACAAATCTTATGCAGTTGTACTATATAATGAAGCGGATAAATCTAATTTGATTTATCAATATGAACAAGCTTATCCTTCGATGGAAGACTTACGAAAAACGTATCGAGCTTTGGGAAGTTATTACCAATTAGCGATAGGTGGAAGGGGAGGAGATAGCTTTGATTTTGACATTGTTGAGTTTGTGAAAAAATTTAATCTCAATACATTTACTACTTATAATTGTATGAGAATTTTGGAGCAAGAAGGTTGGTTGATGATTACTGATGCTGTTTTTAATCCTGCGAGTATTCGTATCAAAGTCCGAAAAGATGAGTTGTATGATTACCAATTAAGAAATAAAAAAGCAGACCAAATATTAAAATTAATTCTTAGAAGTTATCATGGTGCGTTTACTGATTTTGTAGGCTTGCACATGTCATGGATAGCGAAGAGTTTAAAAATTCCAAGAGAGCAATTGCAGCAGAGTTTAATAAAAATGCAGACGAATGGAATCATAGATTTCCGTCCTGAAAAAGATAAACCTCAACTTGTTTTTATTCAGGAACGAGTTGATCCAACCAATCTTACGATTGATATGGATTTGTTTAATTTTAGAAAAAAGAAACACTTAGAGCGATTGCAAAAAACAATTGCTTATGTTGAAAATACAATCTGTCGTTCTCAACAATTATTGAGCTATTTTGGAGAAAAAGATTCAGAGAGATGTGGAACTTGTGACGTATGTTTGGAACGAAATAAAGTGGAATTATCAAAGGATGAATTTGAAAAATACCGTATCAAGGTACTAAAAGAATTGGAACGTGAGCCATTGACTATCAATGAGTTAGCTGAAGCATTTTCTCCTAAAAGACATGCGCAAGTATTAAAAACTATCGAACATTTAATAGATGAAGGTGAACTCGATAAAGTGGAAGATAAAATCAAGCGGAAGAAATGAAAAAGAAAAAAATCATCTTTACAGTAATCAATGATTTGACTTACGATCAGCGTATGATTCGGATTTGTAAAAGTCTTGTTACAAAAAATTATGAAGTCTTACTTGTCGGTCGAAAATTACCTCATTCAAAACCACTTACCACTCAACCTTTCCAACAAAAAAGATTGTATTGTTTTTTTCAAAAAGGCAAATTCTTCTACCTTGAATATAATCTTCGATTATTCTTTTTTTTATTTTTAAATAAATTTGATGGAGTCTGTGCAATTGATTTGGATACGATACTTCCTGCATTTTATATCTCACGTTGGAAGGGAAAAAAAATGATTTATGATGCGCACGAATATTTTACAGAAGTACCTGAAGTCGTCAGACGACCTCAAGTAAAAAGTATTTGGGAAAGGGTAGGGAATTTGACTGTTCCTAATATTCAACATTGCTATACAGTTGGAAATTCCTTAGCAGAAATTTTAAAAGAAAAATATAAAACTCATTTCGAAGTCATTCGAAATGTTCCAGTTTTATCAAAAGAAGAAATTATAAAATCTCCGAAATATACTTCCTCAAAACCTATCCTACTTTATCAAGGCGCATTAAATGAAGGAAGAGGTTTGGAAGAAATGTTAGAGGCGATGACGGTGTTGGATGAAGTAGAATTTTGGTTAGCAGGAGAAGGCGACTTGTCTGATTTTTTAAGAAAAAAAACAATACAATTACAAATTGAAAATCGAGTTAAATTCCTTGGTTATCTTTTACCTGAGGAATTAAAAGAATTAACTCCTCATGTTCATATAGGAATTAATTTTTTGAAAAATACGAGTCTTAATTATTACTACTCGTTGGCGAATAAAACTTTTGATTATGTCAATGCTGGAGTTCCTGCCATACACATGAATTTTCCAGAATATAAAAAATTGATAAATGAATTCGAGGTAGGAATATTGATAGATGATTTAGAAAAAGAGACTATTGCAACTGCCGTAAATACATTGTTACAAAAAGAAGATTTTTATAAAAAAATAAAAAATAATTGCCAACAGGCAAAAGTGGAATGGAACTGGGAGAAAGAGGAAAAGAAGTTGATTGCTTTTTATGATGATTTATTTTTTTTACCGCAGAGTTAAGAAGGAGTTCTCGCAGAGTTACACAGAGTTTTTAAGAATGTTTAGAAAAAACTCTGTGCAATTCCGTGCTAACTCCTTTTAAACTCTGCGGTGAAAAAATCAATTATTTATAACTCACATCAAGCACAGGCCTAAAACCAATAAAAGGCGAAGGCTCCGTCCAACCCTCAAATTGATCAGGAGCTTCGATAGTAATATCATAACCACCACTATCAAAGCAACCACCTTTGGTACGATTTCCATTTCCATCTGATGCAGTTGTCGAAAGCATTTCAGCAGCATTTCCCGACATATTAAAAAGCCCATAATCATTAGGAAGATAAGAAATAGTTGGAGCAGGAGAAGAAAAATCATTTAAGTTCCCAACTTTGACTTCATACGTTTTTGTAATTCTATTAAATGAAATATTACCAGAACCAACTCTTTTAAAATTAGCTAACATCTTGCCTTTATTATTTCTCAAATAATAACCACCCCACGGATAAGGTGCATAATCATAACCAGCTCTTGCTGCATAAATCCACTCTTGCTCTGTAGGTAAACGAAAATTAATATTGAATTTTGGATAGCTTGCTTGGAGTTTTTTAGTCAACCATTTGCAATACATTTCAGCACCTTCTTTTGAAATCGTGACTACAGGATAGTCATCATAAGATGTGTGTTTGTGGTAAGTAGTTTCGAAAGGTGTAGAGTTCCAATTTTCAGGATGATGCTTTGCAATTTCATGATCCTCATTTCTACCTTGCAAGATTAAGTCATTTAAAAATTCATTATACTCTTTATTCGAGATTTCTCCTTTTGACATAAAGAAGCCTTTGAGAGCAACTTTCGTTTTTACTTGTTGAGTGATTAATGTTCCACTTGGAATGTAAGCGTAAGTTTTAGGAGCTTTAAATTTTTTGTAAGGATGCTTTGGTTTTTTTTCAATTATAAAAGAACTGGAAAGCAATGCGAAAATTAGTAAGGTGATTACGGATATCAAAAAACGAGTCTTCATAAATTTAATTTTTAGATTTTGAAAAATGTTGAAGCTGTTGTGTTTATATATGTGTTTCATCTAGGGAAAAAGTTACATTGATTATTTCGGTTGACGGCAAACGGTAGACGGGTGACGGTCGTTCAACTTATTTTAGGCACGCACAGACCGTCAACCGTCTACCGTCAACCGAAATAAATATAATTTCCCAAAAACAATCTTTCCTCAATCTTGTTACTTAGGAATGCAAACTAAATAGATTCAGAATTTTCGCTATTTCTTTTATCCTTATTTTTCACTTTGAAATCAATCATTTATCGAGATAAACTCATGTTTTCAAAATAAAAACTAAGAAAAAAATAAACAACCGAAAAATCTGAATTTATTTAATTTGCATTCCTTAAATTTACGCTTCAATTTAATAAAGAAAGAAATAAGTCAAATCAAAAATATTTACAAGGAATGAAGAAAGCAAAGACACTTGGAGAGTTAAAAGCATCTGGCTATTTACCTCAAACGATTAAAGAAGAATTAAGAAATAATCTTATCAAAAAACTTCAAAATAAAGAAACTGTTTTTGAAGGAATTTTAGGATTTGAAGATACGGTCTTACCTGATTTGGAGCGAGCGATTTTATCTCGACATAATGTTTTATTATTAGGATTGCGTGGTCAAGCGAAGACTCGATTGGCTCGACTTATGGTGAAATTATTGGATGAATATATGCCGATAGTAGCAGGTAGCGAATTGAATGATGACCCGATGGCTCCTATTTCAAAATACGCATTTCAAGTGATTGCAGAGAAAGGAGATGATACGCCAATCGAATGGATACATAGAGAAAATCGCTATGTTGAGAAATTAGCGACACCTGATGTAAGTATTGCTGACTTGGTTGGTGATGTAGATCCTATCAAAGCTGCGAGTTTGAAATTACCTTACTCGGATGAGCGAGTGATACATTTTGGATTGATACCTCGTTCGCATCGATGTATTTTTGTTATCAATGAGTTGCCAGATTTGCAAGCAAGAATTCAGGTTTCATTATTTAATATTTTGCAGGAAGGTGATATGCAGATTAGAGGATTCAAATTGAGATTGCCTTTGGATGTACAATTTGTATTTACTGCGAATCCTGAAGATTATACGAATCGTGGAAGTATCATTACACCACTAAAAGATAGAATCGAAAGTCAGATATTGACGCACTATCCGAAGTCGATTGACATCGCTCGAACGATTACGGAACAAGAGGCGAATTTGTCTAACGACCAAGAGAAGAAAATTGAAATTCCTGAGATGTTAAAAGTATTGTTAGAACGAATTTCATTTGAAGCGAGAGACAGCGAGTATATTGATGAGAAGAGTGGAGTATCTGCAAGGCTTAGTATTTCAGGTTATGAAAATCTAGTGAGTACTGCGGAACGAAGAATGTTGATTTCAAAAGATAAAAAAACGAAAGTTAGAATAACTGATTTTTGGGGAGTTGTTCCTGCGATTACTGGAAAGGTGGAATTGGTATATGAAGGAGAACAAGAAGGCCCGTATAATGTGGCGATGAAATTAATGGCAAATGCTATCAAGACGGAATTCTCAGAAGTTTATCCAAATCCTGATAAGTTGAAAAAAGGTCAAGATCGTGATCCTTATGGAACGATTCGAGCTTGGTTTTCGGCAGGTAACGAAGTTGACTTACTCAATGATATGAGCGATAAGGAATACAAAAAGGAATTAGAAAGTGTAGCTGGTTTGAAAAAATTTGTAGAGTCTTATAAAACTCCAAAAGAGGATTTATATATCCACATGGAATTGGTGTTGCATGGATTGGCTGCGTTTAATGTATTGAGTAAAGATTATTTGGAATCTAAATTATCGTTTAGTGATCCGTTGTCGAGTATGTTTGATGGGGATGATGATAATGATTTTGGATTTAATTAATAGAGATAGATTTAAAATTTAAAATAAAAAACCAGTTAGCACTTAAGTGCTAA
>JALZVK010000295.1 GCA_023301005.1 Saprospiraceae bacterium
ATAATCAAACTTGTCAATAAAAAATAACCTGCAAAAACACTCCATGAATATTTTTGAGAATTGCCATTGGAAGTTTGTGCTGCTTCCAATGATTGTAATTGTTGGAACTGTTCTTCTTCAACTATTTCTCCTTTGGAAATAATTAATGCATCTTTTAGAATGGTAGATTTTGTAGTGGAAATAGATTGGAGTTCATCACTTAAATATTGAATAGTTTGCGAGTCATCATAGAATACATTTGGAGTAAAAAAAGATTCTTGTAACAATGGTATTACAAATTCTGCTTCTGCTAATCCACTTTTAAATAATTCCTCTATCGTATATTTTAAAGCTTCTCTATTTGTAAAAAAATCACTTATTAATTTTTCTTCGAAAAATTCTCCTGCGCCTACTTTTATTTTTTTCTCTTTAGAAAAACGCTTATGGTTTTCATCTAACTGAATGATACCTCGATTGTAAACTTTTATTAAAATTAAATCAACAAAATTTTGATAGGTTGGAGTATTTTGAAATACATCTTCAAAGATTCCAGTTTCTGATTCTATATCTATTTTTGCTTCAAATGCTTTTTCAAAAATATCTTTTCTATTTTCAATTACTTGCTCATCAATTTTATAAATAGGAATTGCTTTGCTTTTTATCTGATCTTTTTCCTCTTCAATTTCGTTTGTAGATTTTTGAATTCCAAAATCAAGCGGAGCAAACAAATCCTCATTCTCCCACACTTCGCCTAATTCATATTTATAAGAAAATTTATTATGATTTGGAAAAAGTGTACTAATGAATAATACGACACTTGCTACCAATGCGTACTTGGCAATGGTAGGTAAATTTTGAAGTGTAGTATCTAATTTACTCATGAAACAAATATATTATATTTAGGAATGAAAACCACGTAACCGCTAAATTCATTTGGCAGGTTGTTCTAAAGTAGAAGAAAATAATTGGAAAGTATTATGACTTAATTATTGAAAACAATTAAGTGGTTAAACAATATCAATTACTTTTTTCACGACTTTGGTACAACCTGCCAAATGAATTTGGCGGTTACTGAATTCAAATTAAAAAAGGTGAAATAATCTTTCGACTATTTCACCTCTTTTGTTTTGTGTATGTGTTTCTTCTAGTGTATGAGTTCTTACTTTTCGTTCAAACTCAATCTAATTTTTTTCTCTAAATCGGCAACGGTATCTTTAAAAATCATATCCGTATCTAATAAATCTTGAACAGCTTTGCAAGAGTAGATGACCGTACTGTGGTCTCTTCCTCCAAAATTTTCGCCAATTGCTTTCAATGATTTGTTCGTAAGGTTTTTTGCAAGATACATGCTCAATTGTCGAGCAATAACAATAGATCGTTTTCTGGTTTTACTAGCCAACTTTCCAACTGGTACATCAAAATGATCTGCTACCAAGTTTTGAATAAAGTCAACAGTAATTTCTTTTGACATTTGGGAAACAAAATTCTTGATGACATCCTTAGCTAATTCTACATCAATCTCTCTTCTGTTCAAAGATGATTGTGCAACTAAAGAAATCAATACACCCTCTAATTCTCGAATGTTGTTTTTAATATTGTAACAAATAAATTCCGTTACATCTTGGGGAATGTCTACTCCTTCTTGATTCATTTTAGCTTCAAGGATTGCCATTCTAGTTTCCAAGTCAGGAGCCTGCAAATCAGCAGAAAGTCCCCATTTAAATCTTGAAATCAAACGGTCTTCCATTCCATCTAAATCTTTAGGTGGACGGTCAGAAGTCAAAATGATTTGTTTTCCATTTTGGTGAAGTTGATTGAAAATATGGAAGAAAATTTCTTGCGTCTTTTTCTTGTTTTCCAAAAACTGAATATCATCAACTATCAAAACATCAACTAATTGGTAAAAATTTACAAAATCATTAACCGCATTATTCTTAATAGATTGAATGATTTGGTTAGTAAACTTATCAGAAGGTACATATAAGATAGTCTTATTAGGACTCTTTACAAGTACTTCATTTCCAATAGCTTGAGCTAAGTGAGTTTTCCCTAAACCCACATCACCGAAAACAACAAGTGGATTAAAAGCCGTTCCACCAGGATTTTTTGCAATTGCAATTCCAGCCGACCTTGCTAGACGATTACAATCACCTTCGATAAAATTTTCGAATAAATAATTTGGATTCAATTGGGAATCAATTTTCATTTTCTTGATGCCAGGAATCACAAATGGATTTTTAATATTACCCGTATCAACTGAACCAGGACCAGAAGTATCTCTGGAATTGGCAGGACGCTGAGTATTATTGTTTTTACTAGACATCAGAATCTGATATTCTAGCCTACCTTTGTCACCCAACTCTTGTCGGATAGTCATCTTTAGTAGCGAGACGTAATGTTCTTCTAACCATTCATAGAAAAACTTGTTTGGCACTTGAATAGTCAAAGAGTCATCGCTGAGGCTAACGGCTTTGATCGGCTCAAACCAAGTTTTAAAACTTTGGTTATTGACATTTTTTTGGATAGTACGAAGACAATTGTCCCATACTGAAATAAAATCTTTTACCATTCTTCAGTTAAATAAAATAGGCTCATAGCCTGATTAAAAAATATAATCAGATGTGATATGTGTAGAATCTCATTTAAAAAGAGTATCAGTAAAAAGCAGCATGAAAGGAAATGTGTACCCACATTTTATAGCTGCTAATGTTTGTTTTCTCAAAAATAAAATCTGTCTAAAAAATTTTCCCCTTCTTTACATTCATAGTTGTATAGCGTGGGACTACAAAGGAAAAAAAAATATTCAGAAAGAAAAAGATTACTAACAACTTTCTACGAATAATTTTTTTTAATATTTATTAAAGTCTAATTAGTGTTATCAAGTAAATGACAAACTCCCCTCTTTAACTTTTTTGTGTAGATTTTTTAGCCTTTCAATTCAGTAACTTGGGATTGCAAATGTATGTAAATAATTTTAAATAATAAAAATAAAATTATGTTCTATTACAGAAAATGTAACATTTAATAATTTGTAATGTATAAGTCGTTGATAATTTTTAATCCTTTATAGTAATGTTCTTACAAGTCGAACAGCGCCCCTTAAAATTACGTTCAAAATATATGTCTAATCGTCCTAACATTGCTCCTCCAAATCCAACTTGATTAATAAAAACTTTTTCTCCAATCTTATTTTTTACTATATCAGGTTTTTCCATAAATGTATGTGTATGCCCTCCTAATATCAAATCTATATTTTGAGTTTCTCTAGCTAAGACATGATCAGATATTTTCGAACCATCATATTTATAACCCAAGTGAGAAAGACAAATTATATAATCACATTTCTCTTCCTCCTTTAATAGTGTCGCATAATGTTTTGCTTTTTTTAGAGGGTCTTGATATTGAGTATTGCCATATAATTTTTCAGGCACTAATCCTTCCAATTCTATTCCTAATCCAAACACTCCTATTTTAATATTTTCTTTTTGGAAAATTCGATACGGCTTGAATTGATCATATAAAGGTGTATCTGCAAAATCATAGTTAGCAATTACAAATGGGAAATTCGCATGAGGCAATTGTTTAAGCAGTCCATCCATTCCTGCATCAAAATCATGGTTCCCAATCGTAGCTACATCGTACTTCATTTTGGACATGATTTTAAACTCTATTTCCCCTCCAAAATAATTGAAATAAGGAGTGCCTTGAAAGATGTCTCCTGAGTCCAAAAGAAGTACATGATCTTCATTTTTCCTAATTTTTTCAATGATTGTAGCGCGCCGAGCTGCTCCGCCCATACCTTTTAAACGCCCGCCAGTAAAGGGTTCTATACGACTATGTTGATCGTTAGTATGAAGGATAGTAAGTTTTAATATCTCAGGTTGATTAAATGCCTCCAATGGAAATGTTCCTGCTGCTAAAAATGCAGAAGTTCCTATTGCTTTTTTTATAAATGACCTTCTTTTCATTTTTTTTTGATTTAAGCTTATGAGCTTTACTAAACCTTTAAGGTTTAGTAAAGCTTAAAGGTTTAGTAAAGCTTTAATTTTTTTTTAATCAGTAATAGGTGCATGTAGCAACTCTACCCTACCCTCAATTTTTGCATTTGCTTCTTTTCCCTCACTCGCCAAATCCATAACATGTTCCATAATCGCATCTCGAAATAACTTACCTAAAAGGTCTCTTTTTTTATCCTTAAAAAAAGAACACTTATCACCTCCATTTGCAATAAAATCACTTAAAGCAATTTTATATATTTTATTTTTTTCGATTGGTTTTCCATTGATAGCGATGTCAGTTGGTTGCTCATTTTTTATTTTAAAACGAATATGATGGCTGACAGGCCATCCTCCATATTCAGCCATTCGTTCAAATAATTTTTGAACAGTTTCTCCATCAGCATGAAGTACGACCAATCCATTTTCAAATGGCATCAATTCAAAAATATCTGACTTCTTAATTTCACCTTTTGGAAGATTTGGAATTCGTAAACCTCCGTAATTTACAATGGCAAAATCAATCGGTTGATTGTAATATTCTTCGCTTTTTTTATGAATCAAATCTGCTGTCCAATTCCCTAATGAGGATTCTGGTTTTGCTTTTGTCAAGTCCTTCGCAGAGTTTCCGATGACCTGATTCATCTCTTTTTCGATTTGACTTTTGTATGGATTGATGAGCGCATTTATTTCGTCTGATGCGGGAGTGGTCGCTTCTTCTACTTTTACGGTTGAGTCGGTTGTAGTAACGTGTAAGACTTTGTTACAACCTAAAATCGAAAGAAGGAAGATTAAAAAAGGAATGGTTTTATTCATTTTACGTTTTGATTTTTTTTATAAAAACTGGAGAGGTTGTTTTCTTTATTTTTCGTAACGTCTTAATTAAAACTGTTTTACATATACGCCAGTTCGTTATATCAGTAAATTACTCATTTTATTTAAGCTAGTATGTCAATTTAAATGATATAAATATCTAGAATGCTTAATTCTACTTTAGGTCTTTAAAAATGATATGAATCCCGATAAATATACTTTTTATTTCAACGCAAAAAAAAAACTCCTCTAGATTTTTTAAAATCTAGAGGAGCTAAAGATTCTTAGCATTTACAGCTTCTTTACAAATGCAAACTCGCTTCTCGCTTCACCGCTTCCAATGCCTTATGTAAAGGCAATACTTCTTTCTGCTCTAAAAAATCAAAAAGTGCTCGAGCATACTCTTTAGAATCAGATTCTGGATCTATAGATTGATAAACATAGTTAATCGTATTTTGAACATCGTCCCTTGCTATCTTTACGATTTGCCAAAGATTATCGGAAACATAGACTTGTTGTGTAATATTATGCTCGAATTCTTGCTGAATCGCCATTAATAGCGCCACTCTTAATTGTGCGGAATTTGTTCCTTCCGTTCTTACTCTCAAAATCAAAGCAGGAATACTTATTCTTTCACAGAACAAAGACAAACGTTCATAAGCTCCTAATCTAATAGGTAGCGTCGTGCTTTGTTGATTAGATCGAATCCTCAACATTTCTCTTTGATGCTCACTTTCAAAATATTGACGTAACATTAAATACACGACAAAGACAACAGAAAGTGCAGGGATTGTTAATTTTAATATTTCTATGAAAACTGCCATTCAATTTTGGTTTATTCTCTTTTATAAAATGTTAAAAGAAAAGGATTTTAAAATTTGCGCAAAAATACTCGGTTACTTGGCTAATACAAAGAACATTTGATATTTATTTAATGTATTATTTTGTAATGTATTTAAGCGTACTTGTTTATTATGTATATCTATTGTCGTATAATTTTGGATTTTATATCAGCGTTGCTGATTTTTATCATTTAAAATTGTAAACCTTTTTTGAGTCTTATAGTTTAATCTTCCAATCTTAAGTCTTTTGAACTTGGATAGACTTAATGATTTTTTTTAGATAAGACACAACCTTTTAATAAAGAAAACCTTATTTTTGTAATTAAACTTTATAAAAAACGTTTTAAGACTTAGAACCTATTTAAATTTTATTGTAAGTTTTAAAATTATAAATAATTTAGAGATGAGTGAAATTAAAGAAACATTGATACAACCGATTACTTTGACTGATGGAGCAGTTAAGCAGTTAAAGCGAATCATGACAGAAAAAGATTTGAGTGCAGAACATGGTCTTCGTGTAGGCGTTAAAGGTGGTGGCTGTTCTGGTTTTTCATATATCCTTGGATTCGATGCTAAGACTGAAAAAGATGATTCATTTGTAATCAATGGCATGACTGTTTATATGGAAAAATCACATGCAATTTATTTGTTAGGAATTGAAATTGATTGGATGGATGGATTGAATAACAGAGGTTTTACCTTTAACAATCCTAATGCAAAAGATACTTGTGGTTGTGGAACTTCGTTTTCTGCATAAGCTATAAAATACTTTTAATCAATAGATTACATATTATTATTTTAATATATTAAAAAATCCATAGTCAATTAATTGACTA
>JALZVK010000296.1 GCA_023301005.1 Saprospiraceae bacterium
ATATATATTAAAGGATTCTTTCAAGTCGAATTTTATTAAACACCTGATAATCAATTCCTTATGTTTAAATATAATAAAAATATCAAAACATAATAAAAATTAGCGATAGGAAACAATTACTTACCACCCACCTCCTTAACCATAGATTTAAAATTCTCCGCAAACTGAATCATCTTAATATAATCCTTCACTTGAGCAAGCGAAAAATTATTACTAAAAATCAAGATAGCCTCACCATTACTTTCAAGATGATGTAAACCACTAATCTCAATCAACACTTTTAGTTTATCAGTTAAGAAAGCATCCATAGCTGGAACATCATTTACTTTGATAATATAATCCTTCGGAGGATCTTTATATAGCGAATAATCAATATCCTTATGTTCAGAAATCGGCAGTACTCTATCTAAGAAATCCTTTTTCTCAATGGTAAATTTGGGAATAGAGAAAGGCACTTTCAATAAGCCGATTGTAGTTGTATATTCATCTGGAAAAATATCAGCACCTTCTTCAAATGTCACATCCATTAATCTCATGTGCATATCTTTGTCGTGATCAGAAATACAATTGGACTCTCCCTCAATTGGACGAGTTTTGAAAAAATAAAAGGATTTAAAATACTCCAAATCTTTTACAGGCTCTACTTGGAAATCCCAACCATAACCTTCAGCCATTTCTTTAAGTAAATTTTGTCTTCGATTAAGTGGTTCGACAGTATCGACTTTAATCTTTGTAGCCAATTTGTGATTGGTAGAAGAAATATGTTTGTCTAAACCTGTGATTGTAATTTGACCACCTGAGTTCTTATGGATTTTTTGGAAATCATATAAATCCTCCAAAACGGTTGTTCCAACCAATCGAGTTTCTGACAAATCAATAGTCGCACTTGTTCCCGCAGGAATTTGAGCAACTAGTTTATTGATTTTTAAAAGCCCTAAAAAATTTGCAATTCCTCTAATTTTCAAATCATAACTACCATCAGGTTTCATGACTAAATTAGAACCTGAGTCAAAAATCATTTTGAAAAATTGAGGAATGGAAACTCTTGCCAATAACATATGACTGACCAAAGCCAACAACAATCCTCCAAACAATCCAATTAACAAATTGGTATAAAGCGTTAAAACCATTGTACCAATAAAGAAAATCAATTGTTCAATTCCATGCCCATAAATTTGTTTGAACACAGCTGGCGAAGCCAATTTAAATCCTGCATAAACCAATAGAATAGCAAAAGCACATAATGGAACTTGCCCCAATATCGGACTCAAAACGACGATGAAAATTAATAGCAAAAGTCCTTGATACATATTAGACCACTTGGTCTTCGCTCCGTTATGAACATTGACAGTACTTCTAATAATCACAGCGATAATAGGCAATCCTCCAATCATACCAGCAACCATAGTACTCAATCCTATACCTGTCAAATCTTTATTCAGATCTGTTTTACGTTTATAAGGATCAATCTTATCAACTGCTTTTGCGATGGCTAAAGATTCAATACTCGTAATCACTAAAATAGATAATGTCGTTGTCCAAAATTCAATCGTATCAATTTTTCCAAAATTAGGATGCAATACAGATTCCATAATACTATCAGGCATATCCAATAATAATTTGGGACCGACCTCATAAGCTTTTCCAAAAAATGAAATAGTATGATCTTGAAAGAAATTAAAAAGATATACAAACGGAATAGAAAGAGCAATCACCCACATAGGAGTAGGTAAAATATGAAAAAATCTATAACTGATTTTGGAGTGAAATAATAATAAAAGTAAACCTACTAAAGAGATAATAACAACAAATGGATTGGCCTGAGGTAAGTACATCACCGAATCTACAAGATTATCTATGGCTCCGTTGGTACTAGGAGAGCTTGTCCCTAGAGCAACAAGAAGTTGTTTGGCAAAAATGTAAATTCCGATTGCCGCTAAAATACCATGAATGACGGAGGAATGAAAAATATTGGCTAAGCGTCCCAATTTTAATAAACCCAATACGACTTGAAGACCACCTGCGACGACAACTGCTGCCAAGACATAATTAAAGGCTTGCCCTGTTCCATCATCCATAGCAGCAATTCCTAAAAGTAGAACAGCAATGACTCCTTTGGCAGGACCATTGATTGAAACATGACCGCCCCGATATAGTGTTGTTACGACTCCGCCTACGATCGCCGAAAAAATACCTGACATTGCTGGCGCATCTGCAGCCAAGGCTATTCCAATAGAAAGCGGTAATGCAATAAGCGAGACACTTACAGCTGCGATTAAATCACTTTGCCAATTTTCGATTAAGCCTTTGAGACCTTTTTTTGGTGTAATTTCCATTTATTTGTCTAACCCTCTATATTATTTAAATAACTTCTGATTCAAAAGGCGTAAAATAATAAATATTCGGAATTATTTGGAATAAGTGGGGAGGGATATTTAAGGTATTAGAAGTGATTCTATTTAAGATCGAGGTTTTGTTTTTTGGAAGAGTATTGTTGGAAAGTGAAAATTTAATTACGAGATAGCTTTAATTTCTCTCATATCTCTCCCAAAAATTTAGATCTTCATTAAATATAATGAATTCATCTTCGCAAAAAATCATTGAATTTATGTTTGGTACTAGATGATATAGTGTAATAGTGAATTCACATGGTTCATCATTTATTCTATGTTCAATAGAATAATTAAAATTGCCTTCGGATTGCTCATTTGTATCGGTGAATAGGATAGTCTTAGTCACATGAGTCGAATCTGTAAATATTAATGTTGACTCATAATCTCTATTTAGAGAAGATTCATTTTCTACTGATTTCCATTCACCCAATATTGAATTTTGAAAAAATTGAATATTCTTACTTGGGGGTGAACATGATAATTCGGGTAAATTAAAATCTTTATTTTTATTACAAGCGGAGATTAGAATAAGTGCAAAAATAGAGAGTACAGCATTTTTTAGTTTCATATCTAATTCTATATTTTGAATGAATAGGATTGCCATTTTAAAACAATTTTTAGCTAAAATTATTTTGCTATTAATTTTATTAGTTCATTATTTCCTTTCCACACTTCCGATTCATTCATCGATTTAATTAAATATATTTTAGCTTCTTCTAAATCATTTGCAGTTCCTTTTATCCAAGCGTCATTCCATGGATTTTTTTTCTTAGGAACTTTATATTCAAAATGATATTCATCCTGACCTATATTGGAGATTATTATTATCCAATTTAATCTTTCATCATCTTTGTCTTGAATGCAGAGTCTAAGGTGAGATGTTGAAGCAATTAATTCTGTTTCAACAAAATTTTCATTTATCCAATCTATCAACTTTAGGATTTTTTTAGAAATCACTTCGTATGCATCTTTCCACTCTTTTCTATTATAGAAATCTTTGAGGGATTCATCAGATTGGTATGTAGTTCTTTTTATGGGCATTTTGTACAGGCTTCTTTTCGAAATTATTCCACCATCAATAATTATCTTACAACAAATTTTTTAGTTGAAATAATGTTTTCTTCATTGTTCTTTAATCGGATAAAATATATTCCACTTTGCATATTCTTTAGATCTAAAATAAAGTTCTCATTTTTAGAGATTTGTATATTTTCTGATTTAATAATTCTACCATTACCATCATATAAATCTAAAGTACCACTAAATTTTTCCAGACCTTTTATTATTAATATATCTGTAGTTGGATTTGGATAAACCCGTAAATTATTACGATTATTTTCTAGCTCCTCTGTCGGTATCGTGTATTCAAAATAAGCTACAAGTGTTGTGAATGTACTATCCTCTATGATAAAGGAATGCGGATTGACGAAATCGAATGCTGAATTAAAATAGGTATCACAATCTTCGGTTAACAAGAATAGAACTCCTCCTTCAAAAGAACCATTATTAAATGTTGAATATTCAGTAACAACAGAAACTGGATATTTATCAGAGTTGATAAGAAACTCAAAGCTATTATAAATACGATAATCATTTCCTCCTCCAATAGGTCTAAAATTAATTTTTGATTCAATGTTTTCTGTATAGTATAAATTGGGGGATGAAGACGCGGAATGGGACTCTCTTAGACAATTATGGTTGTCAATATCTCTTTGAATTACTCTAATCTCAGGATTACTATATTGCTCACCGAAAATATTTGTCTCATCATAAACACTATCTATTCCTAATGTTGAACTATCATCAAATCCGAAAATCACAGTATCTCTATTTCCAATTGAATCTTCAATAGAAATTCTCATTACTTGAGAAAAGAGCAAATTAGATAGATGTAAAAGAATAATTATTAGTAGTGCATTTTTCATAATAGAATATTGTTTTGTTTTAAAGCAACTTCATTAACTATTCGAAATATACGCTAATAGTCTTATAACTCAATTCTATAAGAAGTTAAATGTTTAGAAAAAATAAGGAAAGTAAATAACAATACATTTACAAAATAAAAAATAGTAGATTAAAGTATTAAGTCTTCTATGTTTTCTAATTCAGGCTCACTCGCCAAAAATAATTCCAACTCCTTCTTATCATTAAACCCTCTCAACTTCTGTCTATACGTTGTTGCAATTTTAGAGTCCTCGATTTCCAATTTCCGATTTTTACTAATTTTTAAAAAATCAGTTTCTTGATCAATTCCTACAAAACGTCTGTTCGATAAATTCGCAGCAATCCCAGTCGTACTACTTCCCGCAAAAGGATCTAAAATCCAAGCACCTCGTTTGGTCGATGCTAATATCAAACGAGTCAAAACAGACAATGGTTTTTGAGTCGGATGTTTAGTACAAGTTTTTTCCCACGGAGCAATCGCAGGGAGTTTCCAAACATCTTTCATCTGTTTATTTCCATTCAACTTTTTCATTAAATCATAATTGAAGTAATGAGGAACCTTTTCTTTTTTCCTTGCCCAAATGATTTGTTCCGTAGAATGCGTAAAAAATCTACAAGAGAAATTAGGCGGTGGATTTGACTTTTCCCAAGTGATGATATTTAATATTTTAAAATCCAACTCGGTAAGAATTTGACCAATACTAAAAATATTATGCATCGTTCCACTTATCCAAATCGTAGCATCATCTTTCATATTTTCTCTAATCAACGAAAGCCATTTCCGATTGAATGCATTAATATGTTCAGCGCCGAGTGACTTGTCCCATTTGCCTTTATTGACAGATACGATTTTACCACTTTGAATTGTAAGACCATTGTTAGAAAGAAAGTAAGGTGGGTCCGCAAAGACCATATCGAACTTATGATTGAGCTGCGGTAACAATTTCATCGTATCTCCTTTGAAGAGATAGAAGTTGTCGTCTTTTGATTTAAAATATGGTTTCTTCAAAATTTATAATTCCGTTTTTATTTTTTCAATAAAGATAGGAAGCGTTTTTAAATTATAAACATGAGGGATGTGCGTAAATGCTTCTTGCAATTTATTTTTTGCAGAAAACCAACCTTGACCATCTGTTATCCAAATAAATTCAAATTTTTCATATTGATTAATCTTAGGTGCGAGGTCAGTATAGGAACGTGCAACTTCATTGAGTTTTGAGCCGCCGCCGTTATAGTAGTTGGTTTCTATAAGGTAGGTTTTTTCTTTAGTTTCTATGGCGAAGTCAAAACGTTTGACATCTTTTCCAAAATGAATTAACTCAGGAAATCTAGTATGCTTTACTTCCGCACGGAAAGGAATCTGGTTTTTGTCAAATATCTTAGCGATAGCTTTTTCCATATTTTTGCCACCTCTATTTTTTCGAGCATTGGTATCTAGTCCCACTTCAATTCCATAGATATAATCTTCCAGATTTTTTATTTTTTTATTTTTAAAAACAAGATCAAGTCCTGTTTTGACTAAATATTCATAAACAAGATCAGCACTCTGAAAGTAGTCATGTAAATGAACAACCTCTCCATCATCATCTAATACGGGACGATTATTTCTAACTGCGATTAAGATATTTAAAACAGAAAAACACTTACTATTTTCTTCGAAAAGTTGATGCACCGCTGCTTCTAAATTTTCTTTACCAAGCAAATAATTGAGTTGATTAAGTTGAATGGAAATCTTTTCTACATGCCTCGAAACCTTTTCAAAATCAACAAAGAAATCTAAAGTAGAATTAGTAGTACTTAGCTGTGATAAAAAATCATCAAATGATTTTTGCATATTCGTCTGTAAAATTAGTAATTAATAATTCTGTCAATTTTTTTCTTTTACTCGCATTAGCACTTATACTTCTCCGAGCATTTACTCTATAAATATTAAAGTCAGCATACAAATCGTCAAAGAAATTATTATCAGGATTGCTTCCTTTTACATCGGAGTTACTTAATATCCATCGATGATTTAGTTTGTCCAAATTAGCACAAAATTCTTTTAACCGAATTTGTTCAGCGTCGTTAAATTTGTCTTTAGCATAAGAGGTGAAACTGGAAGTTTCGTTTAGCGGTTTATATGGTGGGTCAAAATAGAAGAGTGTATTTTTTTTAGCGTAGCTTAATGATTCTGCATAATCTCCATTTAATATCTTCACTCGTTGCAGAATTTCAGCTACTAATTTTAAATTCTCTTGATTGCAGATTAAAGGTTTTTTATATCTGCCCATCGGAACATTAAATTCATTTTTTCGATTAACTCGATACAGTCCATTGAAGCAAGTTCTATTTAAAAAAATAAACAAAGCACTTTGGGTAGTTTGGTCGGAGTTGCGAGTATTGAATAGTGTTCTTTTTTTATAATAGTATTCTTTTTTTTCTTCCTCTTTATCTTCTAAAAGAAAATATTCATTTTGCAAATTAAAGAGTATCTCTATGATATTGTCAACATCTTGTTTGATAGATATATAACAATTAGTCAAATCTGTATTGACATCATTTATAACTGCGTTTTCTAAATTAGGAAAACGGTCAAGCATCCAAAACAATATCGCACCACTACCCACGAAAGGTTCTATATAAGTGAATTTCTTTTTATTTACTATACTTGGTAATCGACTTTCAATTTCATTGATGATTTGCGTTTTTCCACCTGCCCATTTCAAAAATGGCTTTGCAATTATATTCGTCATTTATTCTTTTACATTTTACGCAAAAATACATTATTAATTTTACTTGTCTTGAGTTAAATTTATTAGTTTAAAATTAAGGTAAAAATATTCCATTACCCTTGTATATTTGTTACTACTTTTTTGATGGAGAGTATTCTGTCTGATGATTTTATATGTCGTCCCTCTGGGACTTTTAGTTTTGTTTGTTATAAAATTTTCTACCGATATGTTGTCCCTCTGGGACTTATTCGTTTCTAAAAGTCCCAGAGGGACAACATATCGGTAGAATAAAAATTCAAATTAATTATTTTGAGTTCCAGAGGAACGGCATATAAAATCATAGGTTAGAGTAGATGGATAACATGATAAGAATGCTATCTCAATAGATAATACTCTTCATAAAATTTTTTAAAAAAGAAAAACCTAATATAACTTATGCCAAAGATTTCTTCTTTATTCGTAACTCGCCTTTACCGTGCTAGCCTATCTGAATTAGGCAATGCACCTGATTCCAAAGTACTTGAAAATTCTTGTTTAGCCATAGCCGAGGGTGATGTTGCTGGGCAACAATGGTGCGATGACAATAATTTTCCAGGCTATACGAGTTATGCTTCATTGGATGACTTAGCATGGCGGTTTCCGATTTTTGATGATTTGATAAAATTGCTGGATAAGCATGTGGCAGCATTTGTCGAAGACCTTCAATTTAATCTGAATGATAAAAAAGTCAAATTGGATTCTATATGGATTAATATTCTTCCTGAAGGTGGAATTCATACTTCGCATTTGCATCCTCATAGTGTGATTAGTGGTACGACCTATGTTGCAGTACCGAAGATGGCGAACTCAATTAAGTTTGAAGATCCACGTCATAGTATGATGATGGCAGCACCTACTCGCAAAACTGATGCTCGTGAAGAAATGCGTAATTTTATTTATGTCGAACCTGAGGTTGGTGATGTTCTACTTTGGGAAAGTTGGTTACGTCATGAAGTGCCGATGAATATGTCGGAGGAAGATCGTATTAGTATTAGTTTTAATTATGGTTGGGAGTGATGAGGTGAGATGTAATTGTTACTGTAAAAAATAATGAAGGCAAAGTTGTTAAGGATATTAAATATAAAAAGACTTAGCGGAAGAGAAAGTATGAGTTGATGTAAATGTATTGTTATATTTAAAAATAAAAAAAGCCACTATTCAACTGAATAGTGGCTTTTTTATAATTTTTTATAAATTACAGCAACGATTTAAACCTCGGACGCTTCGGCGTCACATCACCCAACCGCTCTTTTTTATTCTCTTCAAATGCGCTATAGTTCCCTTCAAAGAAAACCACTTCTCCCTCATCTTCATAAGATAAAATATGAGTTGCCAAACGATCTATAAACCAACGGTCGTGAGAAATCAATAATACACAACCTGCAAAATTCTCAATCGCTTCCTCCAATGCACGAAGCGTATTTACATCAATATCATTTGTAGGCTCATCTAATAACAATACATTTCCGCCTTCCTTCAACGTCATTGCCAAGTGCAAACGATTTCGTTCACCACCTGAAAGCACACCTACTTTTTTCTGTTGGTCACCACCTGCAAAATTAAATCGACTGATATAAGCACGAGCATTAATTTCTTTATTTCCTATTTCAATAAAATCTCTTCCTTGACTGATTACTTCGTAAATTGTTTTTTCAGGTAAAAGGTCTTTATGCGATTGATCGACATAAGCTAATTGTACCGTATCACCTATAGTGACACTTCCATTATCAGGTTTTTCCTCACCCATAATCATTCTAAACAAAGTAGATTTTCCAACTCCATTCGCACCTATGATTCCAACAATTGCATTTTTAGGAATAGACAAATTCAAGTTTTCTATCAACACTCGACTGTCATAAGATTTCGTCAAATCTTTCACATCAATAACGACATCTCCTAATCGAGGTCCTGGCGGAATATACAATTCTAGTTTAGCTTCTTTCTCTTTGACTTCAGCGTTGGTCATAGTTTCGTACGCATTCAATCTCGCTTTACCTTTTGCCTGTCGTCCTTTCTGTCCCATACGAGACCATTCTAATTCTCGCTTTAAAATCTTTTGACGTTTTGATTCTTGCTTCTCTTCATTCGCTAGTCGATTTGATTTTTGCTCCAACCAAGAACTATAATTTCCTTCCCAAGGAATACCTTGACCTCTATCCAATTCTAAAATCCAACCTGCAACATTATCCAAAAAGTATCTATCGTGAGTTACTGCAATCACAGTCCCAGGGAATGATTTTAGAAATTGCTCTAACCAATGCACACTCTCCGCATCCAAGTGATTGGTAGGCTCATCCAATAATAAAATATCAGGTTTGCTCAACAACAATCGACACAAAGCAACTCTTCTTCTTTCTCCTCCAGACAGTACATCAACCTTAGCATCATCAGGTGGACATCGTAGTGAATCCATTGCAAGTTCCAAAGTATGATCCAATTCCCAAGCATTATAATGATCCATTTTGTCCATTAATTCTCCTTGTTGTTCTACCAACTTCATCATGGCATCATCGTCCATTGGTTCTGCCAATTTATTAGAAATGTCTTCATAAGCATTCACCACATCTACGATATGTTGTACACCTTCTTGCACCACTTCCTTAACTGTTTTGGTTGGATCTAATTCAGGTTCTTGTTGGAGGTAACCGATTTTATATTCTTTATCAAAAGTAACTTTACCTTGATAGTTGGTATCGAGTCCAGCGATGATTTTTAGTAAACTAGATTTACCTGAACCATTAAGACCCAATACTCCAATTTTGGCACCGTAGTAAAAGGAGAGCCAAATGTTTTTTAAAACTTGCTTGCTAGGAGGGAAGGTCTTGCTTACCCCTTCCATTGCGAAAATGACTTTTTTGTCTGACATGTTGTTATAGTTTTTTTCTTTTGAACTATTCTATCTTATGATTTTTATATGCCGTCCCGCTGGGACTTTT
>JALZVK010000297.1 GCA_023301005.1 Saprospiraceae bacterium
GTATAAATTAAAAGAAAAGTGTCAATTAAGACTAAAATTCAAAGACCTAAAAATCTTTTTTTTTTTATAAACTCATTACCTTTATAATAATACTTGTTTTTTTATTTACCAAACAACTTATTCCTGAAAACGCTACCAAATAATATTTTACAAAAATTTTAAACCTAACCATTTAATAATGAGAGTATATTTCGACAATGCAGCAACTACCCCAATTAGTACAGAAGTAATAGAACTCATGGCCGATTTAATGAAAACTCATCATGGTAATCCTTCGTCGATTCATAAAGAAGGACGTGAAGCACGAACCGTAATCGAAGAAGCAAGAAAAACTATTGCTCAAAATATAGGAGCTTCTATCGGTGAAATCTTCTTCACCTCTGGAGGAACTGAATCTAATAATATGGTTCTTAAATGTGCTGTACGAGATTTAGGAGTACAAAGAATTATCTCATCGCCTATTGAGCATCATTGTATTTTACATGCTTTAGATGCTTTAGAAAAATCAACAGATGTTAGTGTTGAATTTGTAGAAGTAGATACCAAAGGACGAGTGAATTTTGAGCACTTAGAATATTTGTTGAGTATGAGCAATGAGAAAACTCTTGTAAGCTTGATGCATTGTAATAATGAAATAGGGACTTTGATGGATTTGGATAAAGTATCTAGAATTTGCCAAAAACATGATACGTTCTTTCATACGGATACAGTACAAACTATGGGGTATTTTCCAATTGATGTTTCGACAACTAAGATTAATTTTTTAGCTGGAGCAGCGCATAAATTTCATGGACCAAAAGGTGTAGGATTTATCTATATCAATGGTGATAATATTATTAAGCCAATGATTGATGGTGGTTCGCAAGAAAGAAATATGCGCGCTGGAACAGAAAATATATATGGAATTGCAGGTATGGCAAAAGCACTGGAAGATGCTTGCGCAAATATGGAAAGTAAGAAAGAACATATCTCAGGTCTTCGTTCCTATATGAAAGTGCAATTATTAGATCATTTTAATGATATACAATTTAACGGTGATCATGATGGAAGTTTTCATTATAAGACATTGAGTGTTTCATTTCCACCTTCACCTAAGTCAGATTTGATGTTATTAAATTTAGACATTTTAGGAATTTGTGCTTCTGGTGGAAGTGCTTGTAGTTCAGGTGCAGAGAAAGGTTCTCATGTCTTGGAAGGTATACAAGTGTCGCCTAACAGAAAATCTATACGATTTTCTTTTTCCAAATATAATACTATGGAAGAAGTTGATTATGTGATAAAACAACTTAAAAAAATTGTAGATACAAAAGAAACGGTGGCATAGTTAATGTTTTATGAAATAACATTAAATCCTGAATCTTCAAATAGAAGATTCAGGATTTTTTTTACTTGATCTTAAATTTTATTTAAGATAAATTGGTCTAATTTTAGTACTTAATTGAATATATATATAAATACTTACATTCTCCAAATCCACATCTCAACAATCTACTTCTTATATCAACAAATTAATAATAAACCTTAAACACAAGATTTATGAAACGTTTCATTTTCTCTATTATTATCATGTCTATTGTCCTTATTCCTAATCATCTATTTTCACAGATTCAAGGAGATGAAGTATTGCGTCAAACATTGATGATTACTTTAAAAAAACATAATACTAGCAATTCTGAATACATTACGAAAGTAGATGAGGATGCTAAGAATTTTGACGTTGAGCAGTTCATTTCTGATAATATTGCTACAACAGATATACGTATTATAGGTACAACAACTTCTATAGGTAAAACTATCAAAATTGATTTTGACAGTAAAAAAATAGGACCAATCGAAGATTGTAATAAGTTCTGTAAAAAAATTACTTCAGTAGAAAAACAACCTGTTCTTGGAGTTACATTAACGGCAATGGATGATTTGCAAGGAGTTCTTGTAGAAAATGTATTTGAAGGTTCAGCGGCAGAGTACGCAGGTATTCAGCAAGGTGATATTATTACCTATGCAGGAGAATCAATAGTTCAATCAGGTTGTGATATTACTATCATAATGAGTGAAGCAAAAGTAGGAGAGGTGATGGATATTGAAATAATAAATGGAGATACTAAAGAAATTCGTCCTGTAGTTTTAGGTTATAAAATATTGGAAAAAGTGACTTACGATTTTTGTTGTTTACCTGAAGTTGCAGCTGATCAAGTTACTAATCAAAATTCACTAACAGTTTTTCCAAATCCAACAGATGGATTATTTCAATTGAATTATCAAAGTTTTGATAATCAAAATGTAAAGGTTTCTATTACTGATATTTCAGGAAGAATTATATATCAAGAAGAAATCAAAGAATTTAGTGGCTTTTTAAATGAGTCATTTGACTTGACAAAATATGCTGATGGAATGTACTTTTTACAAGTGATTCAAGGAGAAGAAATTTTCTCTGAGAAAATAATTTTACAGCAGATTAAGTAATTGTAATTACTTGCTACTTAAAAAAAAAATTGCTTCGCTGATGATCTAATCAACAGCGAAGCATTTTTTTTTTAATATAAACTCTTATATTCCTAATGGTTTCATAATAGCATCAAGCTCTCGCCACTTTTTTCCTCGACTAAAATTAGCAGCAACATTTGGATCATAATCCAATTTAAGAATTTGATGCATTCCTAATCTCTTTATCCTTTTTTTCAAAATTGCGAATTGCTTATTTTCTTCAGCAATCATTCCTCCATATATAACAGCAAACCATTGTTCGATTATAATTTTGTCCTCTTCATTATAAGTTGTTACGATTTTGTCAATCAAATCTAAAATGGATTTGTCAATAATTTTGGTTGTCCCATTATAAATTTCAATAAAATCATTGTAAACCTTATTCGCTTCATATTTACTTGCAATAGCTTTTAAGTCTGTAAAATAGGTAGTATCAAAATGAGCCTTTTTCCTTCCATTTTGTTCAACTACATATACACACCAATCGTCAAATTTCCCTTTATCGAAAATTACATGCCGATTATTTTTTAATAATTTTATTAGTTTTCTCATTGGTTGATTTTGTATTTGGGTTAAAATACGAAATCATATTTGCCTATAAAAATATTAGAGAGTTGATACTCTATTTATAACAGCGTATTCATTTGTAATTTAAATTTATAAAAAAGATAAATCACGAAGTGATAAAAATAAAAGCACAAGTTTTATATTAACTTAGCATCTATTTATATGACAATTAAAAAAAATTCAATTTCTTAATCTTAACAAAAAAATATGAAAATTTTAAAGATCGCATTATTGGTTTTTTCAACAGCTTTACTTTTTAGTTGTAATAAAAAATCAACGGAAGCAACAACTGCTGCATCAACAGCAAGTCAAAACACATCTACAACTGCTAGAACTGGAGGAAATAGAGGTGACCGACCAAGAGGGAATAGAGGAGGAGGAGGAGATCAAGCTGCTAGAGCTGAGGCAATGTACGCTGCACTTAATCTATCAGAACCTCAATTAGTGAAGGTAAAAGCTATAGGTCAAAAGTATCAAGATCAAATGCAGGCATTAAGACAAAGTGGAAGCCGAGAAGGTATGCGTGAAAAAATGCAAGCTTTGCGTACAGCGCAAAATAATGAATTAAAAGGTGTAATGACTACAGAGCAATTTACCAAGTACCTTAAAATGATGGAAGAAGGACGAGGTGGAAGAGGCGGCGGACAAAGAGGTGGTGGTGGAAAATAGAAAATAAAAAAACGGCTTCTGCATAAATGCAGAAGCCGCTTTTTTTTTGGATTCAATTATTTTGTTGATAGTTAATTTTTGCCGAAGCATCAATTAATTTACTTTTTATCTTCATCCGTGTTAGTTAGTCTTGTAGACGGATTTTGCGAAGATTTCCCAATTGAAACAATTTCTCCTGTAGTGAAACTTCCATTGGTAGAGTAATGTAAAATTCTGTAATAAGAAACTGACTGTGGCAAAGCTAAGTCCATAAATCGGTAAACATTTTTCTTTTTAGAAAAACCTGCACCTTGTTGGTCTCCAACTCTTTCAAAATCAATACCATTTGATGATTTTTCAATTACAAATAATTTGACATCATTCTCTTCTGAAGTTGTCCAAGCAAGCATATTTCCAAAATCTTTCTTTTTTACTTCTAGTGGCTTTAAATAAGTACATTGTCCATTAGTTTGGGCAAAAGAGAAATTTGAAAGAAATAATGCAAAGCTAAAAATCAAGAGAAATTTACTTTTTAATTGCAGTTTCATGTTAGATCGGATTTTGTGATGAAAAAATAGAGTAGTTAAACTCTTTTGTTACCGAAAATGATATGTTACATGATGGGACTACTAAAAAAAAGTAAAGCTTTAACCTAACTTTAAGATTAAACAAAAATAGAGTTTGTATTAATAATCATACGTTATGATTTCCATTTTTGTTTAAACTTAACACCTAATAAAAGATGTTAAAAAAAAAGTATATATTTTATATGGTTTTTTTGTGGTAATAATACGACTTTGGACGGAGAATAAGTATAGGTTTGTGTAAACTTAATACAAATATAATATAAAACACAAATATTGCAAAAACATTTAATATAAATGTTCTGTTTTTTATTGGAAATATTTTAGTTCGCATTTCTTAATAACTAACATAAAACATCCTACTATTAATGAGAAAATTATTCAAGGTGCTTTGGCGCACCTTCTTGGGGGTTGTTGCCTTCTTCGCAATCTATTTTATTTTTACATTTTTATTGATGGTGATTCCTGCCAATCGGAATTTTACTCCCGCAGTGGATGGTGTAGAAATAAATATCATATCTAATGGCATACATACAGATATATGTTTTGCTATTGAAGATGCGAATTTGGATTGGAATAAAATTCTTGATTTTGGAAAATTTCAAACACCTCAACATGATATGAAATATTTGTCTATTGGTTGGGGAGATAAAGGATTTTATTTTGACACACCTACTTGGGCAGAGTTAAGTGCTGAAACAGCATTGAAAGCCGCATTTGTTCCAACTCCTACAGCGATACATATTTCCGTTTTGAAAAAGACTCCACAAGTGGGAGAACGAACACGTAAAACTACTGTTACAAAAGAGCAGTTATTGAAAATGGAAAAATATATTCAAAACCATCTTCAACTCAAAAATGAAAAAGCGATTCTGATTGATTGTTGTAGATATGATGGTTATGATGATAATTTTTACGAAGCAAAAGGTTCTTATCATTTAATCAGAACATGCAACGTTTGGGCGAATCAGGTGTTAAAAGAAGGAGGTATTCGAACTGCGACTTGGGCACCATTTGATAAATGTATTTTATATCACTTTGAAAATAATAAATAAGATGTCTGATTCTAAAAAATCGAAAGGTTCTCCAATCATTAATTTTATAAAAAAAATAATTGCATTCTTTGTTGGGAGAAAGAAAACGAAATAGCAGTTTAATCTTAATTCGTTTTCCCCTAAATCGAAATGTCAATAGATAGGGTGTAGAAATTTTAATAACTTATATTTTCCATCTAAAAATAAATGAACGAAGAACTTATCCTACTTCCATCCGAAAATAAAAGTCAGCTCGCCCTTTGGAAAGTTTCTTCTTCAGAAATTCCGTCCTCACATCATATATTCATGACCCACGGAACATTTTCAGATAAAAGAATATGTATGGGCATTGCTTCCTATTTAATCAAAAAAGGATACACCTGTTGGATAATGGAATGGCGAGGTCATGGAAATAGTTCAGTTACAAAAGAGCAATATAATTTCGAAACAATTGCTAAAAAAGATATTCCGATTGCATTCGAATATTTGTTTAATCAATTGAAAATCAAAGAGTTAAGTTTTGTCGGGCATAGTGGAGGGGGAAGTATCTTTAGTATGTTTTTGGTAAATTATCCTCAATATATTTCAGCGGTAAAAAGTATGAGTGTGTTTGGTTGTCAAACTTTTGGCGCTGCCAATTCTTCTTTTAATTATTTAAAAATTCTTTTTGGGAAATATGTAACTGCATTGTTAGGGAAAACATTAGCAACTAAAAATGGCAGACCTCATGACGAATCTTACTATACCATGAAGCAATGGTTTGATTGGAATTTAAATAAAAATTTCCTCGGAGAAAATGGAATGGATTATATGATTCATTTACCAAAAATAACAACTCCGATACTTTCTATTTGTGGAAAGGGAGATACCTTCGTTGCTCCAAAATCAGGTTGTGAAGATTTGCTGAATGCTTTTCAGAATCCTAAAAATGAATTGTTGTTTTGTTCTAAAGAAAATGGATTTAAGGAAGATTATAATCATAGTCGTTTGATATTGTCGAGGAGTGCGGAAGCTGAGATATGGCCGAGAGTGTTGGAGTGGATTGAGCGATTTAAATAAAGCGTGCTAGACTTTTTTTACCGCAGAGTTAAGAAAGAGTTTGGCGCAGAGTTTAATTTTTACTTTTAAAAAACTCTGTGTAATTCTGCGGAAACTCTCATCAAACTCTGCGGTAAAAATCACGTAATTGTATTGTTAGGTTCCTTATAAAAAAACTGTAAATAAACTCCCGCCATCAACGCAAAAAGCGCAGCCATCGAAAATGCAAAAGGAAAGTTAGCATCATTATTATCATACAACCAAGCTGACGACAATGCACCAAATCCAATTCCAACTTCCAATGCAATATAAACAGTTGCCATCGCCCGACCTCTTCGTTCATCCGTACTAATATCAATCACCCAAGCAAAAACAGCAGGCGAAGCAATCCCCGTAGAGAAACCCAAACAGGCAGATGCAATCATCAAACTCGTAGTATCATACGCATAACCCAACATAATAAGTGAAATAAAAATGCAAACCACCGCAGTTTTTATAACAATGATTCTACCATAACGGTCGGAAGTTTTTCCAGCAACAAATCGAGAAAGGACAGACGCAATTGTAAAAGTAGTAAAGAGCAACCCTTTATTTTCCAAACCTAAATATTCAGATTGGTCAGGCGTAATCGTCAACAAGACACCGAAGCAACTGTAAACAAATAATGCTACGATTGCAGGAGGCAAAGCAGTTGGTTCGATGATTTCATTGGATTTGATTTTTAATAATGAAGGTTTGAATTTTTGAGGTTCATCTAAAGTTTCTTTTAAGGTAATTAATATACCAATCGAAATGAAAGCAATGAATGAGGAAATATAAAATAGCATATCCAAGCTTTCATATTTGTTGACTAAATAACTTCCGATAGGAGGAAACATGGATGCGCCAATATTCATACTAATGCCTAAAATTCCCATTCCTTCACCACGTCGATGTGTAGGCATGATGTCAGCTGCGAATGCTACTGCGGCAGTTGGTTTGAATCCTGTAGAAAATCCATGTAAGAATCGAAGGAATAAAAATCCCGCGACTGTTGTCAATAATGGATATAACAAACTACATACAACACACACTAAAGTTCCGATAACCATGACAGGAATTCGCCCAATCGTATCAGTAAGTTTTCCGCTTATAGGTCGAGACAATCCTGCTGATAATGTAAATAGAGCAATGATCCAACCTTTGTAATCTTCACCTCCGAGACTTGTCAAATAGGCGGGCAATTCAGGTACCATCATATTAAAACTCCCCGCAAAAAGTAAGTGACTTAAGCATAGTAAAATAAAAGGAGTGGTAAATAATGATTTTGGTTTTTCAGTCATCCGCGAAAGTAGTACGAAGGTTGATAGTGACCTAATATATGATTGAGTATTTTTGATTCTTTAGAAAAAAGAAAACTAGTTTATTAAATTTTTACGTTTTTATTTTTAAAAACAAATTTTGTGGAACTATTTATAAATCATAACTTGTTAATTAATTTTACAAACACTTTAAAACTATATTATCATGGCTAAAGGAAAAGACAAGCAGAAAGCAGTTAAGAAAGAAGCGACGAAATCTTTAAAAGAAAAAAGAGCTGAGAAAAAATTGAAAAAAAGTAAAAGATAGTCGAATCTTAAATACTAAAAGAAAATCCCAATTTTTC
Source organism: Saprospiraceae bacterium (assembly GCA_023301005.1). GTDB lineage: Bacteria > Bacteroidota > Bacteroidia > Chitinophagales > Saprospiraceae > CAJQQY01. Next base: position 8,001 of record JALZVK010000297.1, read on the forward strand.
AATACTGAAAAATTGGGATTTCTTTTGTCTAACTATTTAAATAAAATATCCTTATTCAAAAATCACTTTTTGAGAAGCTACTTTATTCTTATTTTTTAAAACTAAAAAGTAAATGCCTTTGGCATTGACCATTTTTTTATCAATTGTAAATGTAGTGTTGCCTGTATTTAAATTTCCTTGAAAAATATCAGCGACTTTTCTTCCATTCAAATCATACAACTCCAACGAAGCATCTTCTAAATGCTCATTTGCATCAATGGAAACAGTAGCAGAAGTTGATGTAACAGTTGGGAAAACATTTAAACTTGCATTTTGTAACAATACATTTACGGATTATGGATAAAAGTTGTCAAAATTTTTAATTCGATTAATAGATACTAAGTCACGCACGACTCTACTCGATGGTTTTTTAGTAAATCGTTTTTGAGAAACGGTTTTGTGGAAATTTATGATTTTTGAAAAAAATCAATTCTAGGAAATAAACTTAAAGCCACGAAATAGTACGAATTTCCGCAAAATTATTAGAGAAAATTTGTGATAATTTGTGACAAAAATATAATGTCCTCGAACCTGACTTCCGTCAGGCAAGTTTCATTTTTTACAAAATGTTATGAATTAAAAATCATTGGGTAGAGGAGTCACCACTTACTACTTTATACAAATTTCTTAAAGGATACTTTACTATATATAGGCGGTGTTTTGTCTATAAAAAGACGATATTTATAGAAAGTGCAAAAAATAGATTGGCATAATTACAACATTGTAGAATATTATTCTGTTATAAATATAATCAATGAGCAAAATTGTTATTTTCCAAAAAGCAAAACATATCACATTATGAAAGAATTATCATTTTTTAGAGGACTTTTTATAGGCGGATTATTTTCATTATTATTTTGGGCAGGTGCCGCTTATACCATTACTAGTACATTAAATGACGATGCCCATCCAACAGAAATCCTAAATCCTGAAATTGAAGATAGTCCAGTAGCACTACTTTAATTTTTAAAATAAAAAATATAACAAAGCTCTTACATTTTTTAAAATGTAAGAGCTTTTGTTGTTATATAAACCAATTTAATCTTGTATTCAAATCAATTTATCTTCATTCAAATATTGCTCCTTCGCCCAATCCAAATCATTAATAATAGATAAACGTTCCGTCAATAATTCTCCAATCACATTAGGGTTTTTATAAAAAATAGAAATCAAACGCCAATGTGTTTTTGCATTTTGAAAACGCTGAAAATATAGCATCGCAAAAAATCCTGCGATAGGAAGACTGATGGCAAAATAAACAGTCCACCACCAATCACCTTGGGCAATAAATCGTTGAAAAAGATAAACCCATAAAATATAAAAAAACGAAAAAGTGAAAATACCCGAAGTCATTTTTATAGGACCAATATACTCTTCATCTTTAGTCAAAGCATGAGCAATTCGATTAGGTAAGTCGTAAGGAATATAATTGGTGATTAATCCATAGATATAAAAAGGAAAGCCAAGAATCAAAAATAAAATTCTAAGCATACTATCTGAAAAAACACTTTTTTCTTTTTTCTTATCTCTAGCTAGAAAACGATCTTCTAAATCATATTGCTCTAATTTTTCAAAATAGGTCGCTACTTTTTGTTGTAAATTTTCCAACCAACTTTTATCCAAGTCTTCAAAATGTTTGACTGCTTGTTCGATTCCTTTAGTTAACGTAAAGGCATGTAATTTTGGGTCGAGGTCGAGGTGTGCAATTATTTCATTTTTATAAATCGCTTCTACATTTTGAATAAATTGATCTTCCTCTTGGTTATCTGTGATGATTAGATTCTTTTCAAGATTCTCTTGAATTTTATTGGTTAAAAGTTTTACTGCATTTCTATCATCTTGTTGATAGTCATTTTTGTAATCAGCTACATCAATTATTTCTTCGACATTTATCCAAACATCAGATCGGAAAGTTGGCGCATCACTATAATTAATTCCGATAGATAAAATCTTTACACCCAATTCAAAATTATTTCTCGCTTCTGATCCAAGTGCAATTCTTGCTGTTCCCGTTTTTATGTCTCGCAATTTTCTCTCATTGATACTTGTCCCTTCTGGAAAAATAATCAACGTTCCTTTCTCTGCCATAAATTGAAAACATTGATCGAAGATAGCATCATTGCTTTGCTGCTTACCATGATTGTCTTGTCTGCGGTACACGGGAATGGCTTTTAATATATTTCTCATAAACCAATTATTGAACTTAGAATTAAACAAAGTACCTTTGGCAATAAAATGAACTTCTTGATCCAAAAGGCTCGCAGCAATAATCGGATCCATAAAAGTGCTTGGATGATTGGCGACTACAATCAACGGACCATCTGTAGGAATATCAGCGTTGTGGATGACCTTATATTCTTTAAAGAAAATTTTTAAAGCGAACTTAAAAACGATTTTCAGAAAGCTGTATAACATAGATTTAATTGGATAATTGAATTTTTAAAATTAATAAAGAAAGCTTGGAATAAGAATTTTATTTTCATAAAACATTGAAAATCAATTTGTTATAACGATTGTGATGATAAATGTTTCAATAAGTGTATTCAAATGTGATTAAATATCAACCTATCGAATTTTCAACGTTCTCTGTCGAACTAAACTTTTCTATACTTAACAAAATCTTAATTTTGATGACAATATAAAAATAGAACAAACTATTTTAATCTATTTTTTATTTCTCTTTAAAAATGCTCCCTTCGTCCAATTTTCGATTTAATTACTCTAAACTTATAGTTGAAATTAGAAATAATTCCAACTATAAGGATTTTTAAAACGTCATTTAAAAACAAAAAAACCTGTTACTAAAATTTAAAAAAATGAAAAATACAATCTTCAAAAAACCAATGTTTTTATTTTTTCTTTTGATTTCTTTTTTATCAACTTCTATTGCTGCAAATAATTTAGATGCTGGAACGCAAAGTATTTTTGATGCTATTGCTTATCAAGAATTGATTGAAGTAGATTTGGAAATGGACATGGAAAAAGTGTTTGGAGATAAAAGAAATGCTGAAAAGCACAAAGCTGTATTTTCATTTAGAGATAGAAATGACTCAACATCTCAATGGAATATTAAAGTAGAATTGAGAGGGAAATTTAGAAGAATGAAATGTGAAAACTTACCTCCACTAAAATTGAATTTTAAAAAATCAGAATTGTCGGAAGCTGGATTGTCTAAGTATGATGATTTAAAATTAGTGACTCATTGTGTAGAAGATGACGATGAGGCAAAGCAATTATTAGTTAAAGAATATTTGAGTTATAAATTATATAATCAAATTACTCAATTCAGTTTTCGAGTACAACTTTTAAAAATTAATTATAAAGATTCCGTAACTGGAGAAGTGATGCAACAGTATGGATTTTTGATAGAAGATACTGCGCAGGTTCGAAATAGATTGAATGCTGAGAAAAAGGAGGATGCGTATTATTTACCAAAAGAAAAATATAATGTTCCTCAAATAAAAGTAGCAGCAATGTTTAATTATATGATTGGTAATTCTGACTGGTGTATCAAAAATCAAAAAAATGTAAAAGTATTGTTGAGAAATGGTCGATGTATTATTCTTCCTTATGATTTTGATTTTTCTGGATTGGTCGATGCTCCTTATGCTGTTGCTAAAACAGAACATGGAATTGATACACCTAAGCAAAGAGTTTATCTAGGATTTCCAGATGATGTAAATGATTTAAATTCAACGATGAGAATATTTGAAAAAAATAAAGAAAAGTTTTTTGAGATTATTAGTGACTGCGAATTGTTAGATAAGGAAAGTAAAAGTAAGATGTTGAAGTATATTCAATCTTTCTATGAGGGTGGGGATTATATTAATTTGCCGAAGGAATAGAAATAATATTTCTCAAATAATGTTTGTTAAAAACAATCAAGGTATAGGAATTATCAAATTCCTATACCTTGATATTGTTCCTACTCAAAGCAATCAAACCGAGAATAGGACCAATAGCTAAGATTGCATAAATACTATTTGAATTAGTCATATCCAACATTATATTAAGTAACTGAATACTTACAATCGTAATCGAAAAACCAATACAGTTAACAATAGTGAGTGCAGTTCCTTTTCTTTCAGCTTGTGTATTTTGAGCAACTAAAGTTGAAAAAAGTGGAGAGTCTGCAATTACTACTATTCCCCAAAAAAGAAGAAATGCAAAGAATAGATATTCATTGTTGATAGAAAATATAAATGGCGAAAGTAGGCAACAACTACATGAAAGAAGTAAAGCTGAAAATGCAACTTTTTTAGTTCCAAATGATTGAGCCAAAAATCCACTTGCTACACAAGCAAATCCACCGATACCAATTACAATGGCTGATAGGAGAGAAGTATTAATGTCAGTTAGTGAATGTATATTTGTATATGTTACAATGATAATAGGAAGGAATGTCCAAAATGCATACAATTCCCACAAGTGTCCGAAATATCCAAAAGCTGCTGTTCGGAAATTTTTATTTTTAAATAAATTAAAACAAGCAGAGAGATCTAAGCTCATACTTTGTTTTCGATAAGAGCCATCGGGCACTAAAGTAAACATTAAGAATCCTCCCAAAATCGCAAGTACTGAAGTACAAAGTACAACCGAATTCCAAGGGAAAGATGCAGAGAGTCCTTTTAATAAATGTGGAAATGCAGTACCTAATACTGATGCACCTACTAATAGTCCGAGTGATATTCCAAGACCTTTATCATAATAATCTGTTGTTATTTTCATTCCGATAGGGTAGATGCCTGAAAGGAAAAAACCAGTTAAAAATCGTAGTGAAAATAAGCTAATGAAATTGTTCCCTTCCCATATTAGTCCTGCATTAAATATAGCTCCAAGAATCGCACAGATAAAAAAGACCTTCGATGGAGAAAAGCGATCTGCAATAGTTAAGATCGAAAAGACTAATGTGCCAGTAATAAAACCAAACTGTACAGAGGAAGTTAAATGACCTAGCGCACTACTTGAAAGATTAAAATCTATAAGTAGATTGTTCATGACGCTATTCCCTGCAAACCAAAATGAGGTACAACAAAATTGTGAGATAACAATTATAGGAAGGATTATTTTCGGTGGATTCATAAAGCTAGATAATTTCAAGAGATAAAAAATAAGCAGATATAAAGTTCATTATATCTGCTTATTTTTTAGATTATCTATGTCCATACGACAATAAAAAGTCTCTTAGATTGCTTCATGACTTTTCGGTAATTTATCTCTCATAAAGTATAAAGCACCAAAAGCAAATATTAAAAATAAAGGAAGAACCATCATTGATTTTAAAATATAAGGTCCTGCTTTTACTTGAGCTTTTGCATATTCCATAGCTTCAGCCGTTTCAGCGGCTGCCGCTTTATACATTGCTAAGTCAGATCCTGTAGGAAGTGCTTCTACTAATTGTGCATCATACACTCCACCTATGATAGGTTGGAAAATTGCAGTTGCAAACATACCAGCTCCACCTATAATTCCTAATCCAACTGCACCTGATTTTGGTATATACTCTGCTATAAATCCAATCATTGTTGGCCAAAAATAAGTTACTCCCATTGCAAAAACTGCTGTTGCAACAAATATCATATTTCCTTCTGCAACACTCATCCAATATAATCCAATAGTTGAAAGGATTGCTGAAACTAATAAAACACCTGGAGGTGAAAAACCATGAACAACTGGACCTGCAAATGCTCGACCTATTACCATTATTGAGCTTACAAATACTAAAAGTAAAATAGGATTATCAGAGACATTGTCTAATATTACTGCAATCCATTGGTTAGTTCCTAGTTCTGTAATTGATGTACAAAACATACATACGATCATAAATAGAAATAATGGAGTTAACATGGAAGAATACATTTCACTTGTACTGACTCCTTTAGCTACACGTTCTGTAACTGGAAATTTTTCTCCAAAAAACATAATACCATAAATGACTGCTGGTAGAAGCATAGTTGCCATTTGCCATTGCCATCCTAAGTTAATAAAGTCTGCTCCGAAAAAATAAACTACTAATCCTCCGATGACCAGACCACCTGGAAACCATAGATGAAAGTGATTAAGTTTGGTAGTTTTATTTTCAGGATATAAAGTGGCAACTAGCGGATTACATGCAGCTTCAACTAAACCATTGGCGACACCTATAAGTAAGGTTGAAAAAAATAAACCCCAAAAACCTCCTGCAAAAATAGTCATCACAATACCAACAACATGACTTACAAAAGCAAGAATCATAAGATTCCTCATTCCAATAATATCAGTTACCATTCCTCCAATAATCACAGCAAGAGGGAAACCCCAAAATGCAGTACTTGCTATAATTCCTATTTGTTTATTATCTAATTCGAATTCAATACCTAAAGGTCCTAACATCCCTGCTCGAATTGCAAATGTCATAGAGGTAACGGTGAGTGCCAAACAACTGGCAATGAAAAGTTTATTTCTATTGATTGATTCCATTTTTCGTTTTGTTTGTTTAAAAGTTGTTTTTCTACTAAGTGTCTAAATTACACATAAGGTTGGTATTTCCAAAAAATATAAAATAAAAACGGCTCATAGAAATTATAAATTCTATGAGCCGTTTTACGAATTCTTCGTAATTATCTATTTTTCAAAAAACGATTCTACAAATTCCTTCTTATTAAAAATGGCAATATCATCAACACCTTCTCCAATTCCGATAAACTTAATTGGAATTTGAAATTGGTCAGAAATACCGATGGCAACTCCACCTTTAGCAGTACCGTCCAACTTAGTTAAGGCAAGACAAGTTACATCAGTTGCCGCTGTAAATTGTTTACATTGTTCGATTGCATTTTGTCCAGTAGTCGCATCTAACACTAACATTACATCGTGCGGAGTACCTTCCATTTTTTTGTTAGCAGAGTTTTTGATTTTAGTTAACTCTCGCATCAAGTTCAATTTAGTATGTAAACGACCCGCAGTATCAATGATAGCAATATCACATTTATTATTGATAGCATGTTGGACAGTTTCGTAAGCAACGGCAGCAGGGTCAGTATTCATTCCTTTTGCAAAGAAATCACAGCCAACTCGCTTACTCCAAATCTCTAATTGATCCACAGCAGCAGCACGGTAAGTATCACCTGCACCGATAACAACTTTGTGTCCACGTTGAACGTAAGCATTGGCAAGTTTTCCAATAGTAGTTGTTTTTCCAACTCCGTTAACTCCTACGACCATCATGACATAAGGCTTTTTATCAATAGGAGGTACGAAGTCTTCGAGTTGCTCTACATTAGTTTCGGAAAGTAACTGAACAATTTCATCTCTAAGTATTGCATTCAATTCCGAAGTGTTGACATATTTATCTTTAGCAACACGAGCTTCGATTCGATCAATAATTTTTACAGTCGTATCAAGACCTACATCAGAAGTAATAAGTACTTGTTCCAATTCATCAAGTACTTCTACATCTACTGTAGCTTTTCCAGCAACTGCTTTTTTTATTTTATCAAAAAAACCAGTTTTACTTTTTTCAAGACCTTTGTCTAATTGTTCCTTCTTTTCCTCTTTTGATTTCTTTCCAAATATTTTATCAAAAAACCCCATAATAAAATTTATTTTTTGTCAGTATTTATCTTTTTCTAAACCATTTACTTCAACGCAAAAAAGGCTTTCCTCTTAAAATAGAAGAAAAGCCTTTTTTATATGAACCATTTAATATTCAAAAGGTTCAATTTATTTTTTAGCGAAGAACTCTTTCACTTTATCTTTGTGAATCATTACTTCTTTGTAGCTATATTTTCCAGTAGCTTCGTTTTTAACGCTTCTAACTACTTTTACAAAATCTCTACCTGAACCTGCATTGGCAGCCCGTTGTCCTACTCTTGCGTTTTTAGATATTTTAGCCATGATTATTATTTTTTATGAGGAAATTAAATTTAATGATTTTGCAAAATATAGCAAAAAAATAACTTCCACAAGTCTAATAAAAAAGATTACTTGATTTCTTTGTGTACAGTATACTTCTTCATGATAGGGTTGTATTTTTTCAACTCTACTCTATCAGGAGTATTCTTTTTATTTTTTTGAGTAATGTATCTAGAAGTACCAGGAAGCCCAGTTGCTTTGTGCTCAGTACATTCCAAAATGATTTGCATACGATTACCTTTACTTTTCTTAGCCATTGCTGAACTATTTTATATTCTTGATTAAAAAATCAAAGAATGATTATGATAATTTAACACCAGTTTTAAAACCTTTTCTTTCTTGCTCTTTTAGGAATTCATAAACTCCTAATTTGTTGATAGTACGAAGCGCACTAGTTGATACTTTTAACGTTACCCATTCTTTTGTTTCAGGAATGAAAAAACGTTTAGTAATCAAGTTTGGTAAAAAGCGACGCTTAGTTTTTCTCTTTGAGTGAGAAACATTGTTTCCTGTAATTGGACGCTTACCAGTTAATTGACAAACTCTAGACATAATAATTGTAATTAAAAATTAATAATGAACAATGAATAATTGCCTTCGATACTTAATCGTAAAAATCAATAGATTGTTTTAAACAACAAAAGTATTGAGAGTTATTATTAATTATTTCATTTTTAATTATTCATTAATAAAGTGACCTTGGCAAGATTCGAACTTGCAACCTCTTGATTCGTAGTCAAGTGCTCTATCCAGTTGAGCTACAAAGCCATTAATTCAAAGTACATTCCCACTTTTTGGAAATGGAGTGCAAAGATAACTCATTATCCTTGTTTTACAAAGTATTTATTTATAAAAATTACTAACAAAATATATAAGTGTTTAGGTGTATGAGTGTATAGGTGTATATGTTGACTAAGCAATCTTGCTATACAGAACTTTAAACAAGTTTGTTTAGTCAACATATACACCTAAACAGATTATAAACTAATCCAATAATATTGAGTTACTCTTTTTGAAAAAGTTCCTTCCTTCCAGAATACACCTCCATTTTTTTAAAATTGTTCTGGCAGAAGCTATATTTGATTTGTTGCAAGTGATAAGTGCTTTTTCGATTCCAAGTTTTTTTGCTTCCAAGAGTGTCAATTCTAAAATCTTCGTTGCGTTTCCTTTTCTTCTTTCTGATGGTCTGATTCCATAGCCAATATGTCCACCTATTATTAATAGTTTCTGTAAGGGCATGTCTTAGGGTGGAAGTGCCTAATACGTTTCCGTTTTCATTGACTAACCAAAATGTGGAGTGAGGTATATAGTTCTCAGGGATGTCGATTCCTTTAGAGTGATTTTCTAAAGTTTTTATAAAGGATTCAAATGAGGACTTATACAATCCAAGTGTCCATGGAATGTATTCTTCTTTTGAAGCATTCCATTCCTTCATCATTTCATTGTATTCTTTTTCTAGAGAAAGAGTTGGAGAAATGAGTTTTAAAGTATTCATGGCTGATTTGATTTTTAGTAACCGCCAACTTCAGTTGGCTGGTTGTTCAAAATAGAGGATTATATTGTTTCCTTTTTACTATTTGAGGTGCTAACAAGCGATGTAAGAAAAGGGTTCCTTTCTTTAGAATTTTTTTGAAGTGTTAATCATTTTTACCACCTCCTCATGCAAAGGAGTTTCAATATCATACTGTTTTCCCTTCATTACGATTGCTCCATTTTTCGCACCTAACTCAATTGGTCGTCCTAAAATTCTATCTGTTAACATAGAACTTCCTTTATCATCACAGTAACTATTTAATTTTTGTAACATTACATTTACAAAATCATTTGGAATACTTGCTCCATCAGCTAGAGCAACTTGAATTCCTTCCTCTAATAATTTTTGATACCAATCTCTATTTTCTTTTTTTTGAAAAATACGACAAGTCTCACCAGTCAAACAAGTAATTGCTCCAATGGCAGAACTCTCCAATAATTTTTTCCAAGTAGCAGTTTTAAAATCTTCGATTTTTAAAAAAGAGCAATTTTGATTTTTAAATAAAAATTGAAATTCGTTAGCTAATTTATTTGATGGACTTGTAATGCAAGGTTTTTTTAGTTGATGATAACTCCCATCCTTTTGAGGTTGAGTTGGACAATCAATCATACATTCTAAAATTTGATTATCAGGACTGTAGAGGAGAAGCGGTTTTTTAAATTCTATTCCATTTCGGATAACTGCGATTTTTGTTTTTGGTGAAATTAATTTTTCCAACCAATTCTTTGCTTCCGCAAAGTGATATTCTTTTAGGCAAATGATTAACCAATCTAATTGATTAGAAGTAGAAATTAATTTTGGATTAGTAAGATCGATAAGAGTAGAAGTGCCTTCGAAATGAACTTTCGTTTCCAATTTTTTAGAGCGGTTAAAATAATAAAGGTGAAGATTTTTATTTTGAAATAATAGACTTGCTATGACTGAACCTATTGCACCAATTCCTAAAATTCCTATTTGCTTTTTTGAAGCTATTGCTTTTTGATTATATTTACTACTTTGGTGCATATATTTTATTTTAAACAAAACGAATACAATCACAAATGGCAAATAAAGATAAAGAAATACTAGATGATAATTTCAGATCAGAAGAAGAGAAAGTCATCATCAATCACGAATTGAGTATTTGGGAAGCATTGATACCTGTAATAGTTTTAGTGTTAATGTTATTTTATAATGTGTTTTACGCATTTGGAGATGATGCATTGAGTGGGTCCAATCAATTTATTTTATTATTGGGAGCTGCTGTCGCAGCTATAGTAGGATTTAAAAATAAAGTCTCTTATAAGCAGATGATGGATGAAGTTGCCGAAAGTGTAAAATCCACTACAGGAGCAATTTTGATTTTATTGATGGTAGGTTCATTAGCAGGAACTTGGATGATGAGTGG
>JALZVK010000298.1 GCA_023301005.1 Saprospiraceae bacterium
GCTTTGCTATCACGAGGCTTTTTAACGAAGAGTAGCGGCAAAAGATATTTCGAGATGTACGACATATTCCATTTAATTCGGTATAAGTATACGTTTTCGTTTTGTAAATTTTTATTTTAAAAAAAATCAAAGTATCATTGTTATAACAATCAATACATATATTAATGGAAACTACTCAACAACAAGACCAAGTAAATAATCAAATAGAATTCACACCTTCTATAATGAAGGATTTTGAAATCTCATCCAAATGGGCATACTTTATATCTATCTCCACATTTATACTTTTTGGATTGACCTTAGTTGGTTACTTATTTCTCCTATATAAGTCGTTCGAATTTTCGACTGTCTCCTTTTCAGATTATCTAAAAATCTTACCTAAGGAAGTGTACTTTTTGATGTTTGGAGTAGCAGGTATTTTAGTTGTTTTGATTTTATCCTCTTTTGCACTTTTAAATTTTTCTACAGAAATGACAAGAGCGATTAGTTTAAAAGACACTTACTCATTGAATGAATCTCTCGACCATTTATTTAAGTTTTTTAAATTAACTGGAATTTCTATTCTCGGAGGTTTTGGCTTTGGACTTATTATATACATTTACTTATATCATAATCCTTTCCATTAGAATTAGATATAACTATTAATTTTCTGTTTTAAAAGAGTAATAAAAATAACATCATGGATAATAATTCAATATTAGATAATCAATTGGCAGATGAGTTAGAACCAAATAGAGTCGCTCAAGAAAAAATTCAAGAAGCTGCTAAATGGGCAAAGTTGCTAGTTGGAGGTTTGTTATTAAATACGCTTTTGATGGTTTATCAATTTGTTCAAATGACTTTGAATTCGCGTTATAGCTATAATAGAAATGATGTCAACATTGGACATATTGTAACTGCAGTAACTTCGTTAGGAATGATTGTCTTTACTTTTTTTGCAGCTTATAATTTATGGAGTTTTGCCAATCGAGCATTATTAGGCGTAGAGAAAAATAACAATAAAATTTTCGCAATTTCAATTGAGAGTCTAAAAGCTTATTTTAAATTTTATGGTTATTTTATAATTGTGGTAGCTATATTATTGGCTGCTATTTTCTTTTCGATGTATTTTATGTATAGTAGAATGGGGAGGTATAATTAGGGGAGTTTTTTTATGGTTTCGCTGCGCTATGGTTTTATGGTTTTATGGTTTTATGGTTTTATGGAAATTAGTATTTTATATTCAAATATTTTCGAAAACAATAAGCGAAGCGAAACAATAAAACAATAAGCGAAGCAGAACAATAAAACAATAAGTGAAGCGAAACCATAAAACAATAAGCAAAGCAAAAACACTTAATCATTCTTAAAACTCTTCTTCAAAATTTTATCAACCTGTTTTTTATGTCGAGCAAAATGAGCAATATGAAAATCCAATAAACCATCCAAAGTCAATCGACCTGCAAATGGATGTTTATATATTTCTTTATCAAAATTCTCCGCAGGCATATTTTCAAAAAGTAATTTTAATTCTTCTCTTTGACTTTTCCAAGTTTTAGCTGTTTCCCAAAAACTAGATTCAGTTGGTAACACTTCAGTTCCAACAGCATCAGGTGCATTTACTTTAAATGGATATTTAAGATAAGTCTTCATCAAAAAAGTTCTCCATACCGCAGGGAATCCTGCCTTCTTCAATTCAGGATTAAAACTCAATTTTTTCACCACATAACTTTGACCATATCCTTCTGCAAGAATCAGATGATTCATGATTTGAAGTACTGACCATTTGTCTTCGGCAGGTTTTTTATTTAACGTTTTATCAGAATAATCTTTTAGTATTTTTAATAACTCTATGAGATCATTATCCAAACGATTAATTTTTCTTAATGATTTTGCCGGTATTTGAGTTTTTACATTATTCATATTGCAAAATAAAAAATTTACGGTTAATTATAGATTTTTTCTAAAATAAAATAAGAACAACTTTACCAACACTCTACATTATCCTTTGATAATCAATAGATTATATATTATTTTATTTAAAACATTTTTATTTTTTTGAAATTCATTAACTTCACTATTTTTTACAATTATTCTTTAATAACAATATAGAACATGCGTACACTTACTTTAATTCTAACCATACTATTTTTTGCAAATACATTTTGCAATGCTCAAAAGAAAGATGAAAAAAAATGGGATGTCAATAATCCTCCCGGTAACTACAAAGACATAGAATTCAAAACTGACGAAGGTACTTGGATGAACTTAGATGTCAGTCCTGACGGTCAAACTATTATTTTTGATATGTTAGGAGATATTTATTCGATTCCAATTTCGGGAGGAAGTGCGAAGGTACTGAGAACAGGTTTGGCTTATCAAGTTCAACCTCGATTTAGTCCTGATGGAAAACACATCTTATTTACTAGCGATGAAGGTGGAGGTGATAATATTTGGATGATGAAAAAAGATGGTAGTGATGCTCAACAGATTTCAAAAGAGAAATTTCGTTTATTAAATAATGGCGTTTGGATTGATAATGAATATGTGGTAGGTCGAAAACATTTTACTTCGACTCGCTCACTCGGTGCAGGTGAAATGTGGATGTATCATATCACAGGTGGCGAAGGTATACAATTGACTAAAAGAAAAAATGATCAACAAGATGTCAACGAACCTTGTGTTTCTCCTGACGGAAAATATGTCTACTATAGTGAGGATGTTTACCCTGGTGGATTTTTTCAATATAACAAAGATCCGAATAGTCAAATCTATGTTATCAAAAGATATGATAGAGAAAAAGGAGAATCCAAAACTATCATAAGCGGACCTGGTGGTGCTGCTCGACCTCAAATTTCTAATGATGGAAAACACTTAGCATTCATTCGAAGAGTTCGAACTAAGACTGCTTTGTTTATTCATAATTTGGAATCAGGTGAAGAGCGTATGATTTCTTCTGAACTTTCAAAAGACCAACAAGAAGCTTGGGCGATATTTGGAACTTACCCTGGATTTGGTTGGACGCCTGACGATTCGCATATTGTGATTTGGGCAAAAGGGAAATTTCAAAAAATTAATATTCAATCAAAAGTAGCTGCTAACATTCCTTTTACGGTTCATGCAAAACATCGAGTTTACGAAACTTTGAAATTTAAAAACCAAGTTGACGCTGATGATTTTCAAGTGAACGTAATTAGAAATGCGAAAACTTCTCCTGATGAAAAAACTTTAGTGTTTAACGCCGTTGGATATTTATGGAAAATGAAATTACCGAACGGAAAACCTAAACGTATAACAAAAGACTTACATTTTGAATTTGAACCTAACTTCTCCCCTAACGGAAATGAAATTGTATATGTCACTTGGGATGATGAGGAATTGGGAAGTGTAAGAAAGTTAAATTTAAATTCTGGAAAATCAACGAAGTTGACTCCTCAAAAAGGTAATTATAGAAACCCAGCTTTTTCACCTGATGGACAAACAATTGTCTATGTCAAAGCAGGTGGAAATGATCATCAAGGTTTTACTTATACCAAAGAACCAGGTATCTATATCATGCCTTCTAATGGTGGAAAAGGTGAGTTGGTTACTGCACAAGGTGAGTACCCAAGATATAGTAAAGATGGTAAAAGAATCTTTTTCCAAACAGGAGGTTTTCTTTTTGGAAGTCTGAAGAAAGCATTTAAAAGTGTAAAAATAGATGGCTCTGACGAGCAAGTTATTTTTAATACTAAATACACCAATCAATTTGCTCAAAGTCCTGACAATCAATGGATTGCATTTACTGACCTTTATAAAGTATATGTTGCGCCGATGCCTAAAGTTGGACAAGCAATTGGACTCTCTCCTACTACCAAAGCTGTCCCTGTTGCGCAAGTTGGAAGAGATGCTGGTATCAGTTTACATTGGAGTAAGGATAGTAAAAAAATACATTGGACACTTGGTAATGAATATTTTACTAACTCGATTGATGATCGTTTTACCTTCTTAGGGAAAGTGGATTCTGTTCCTCCAATTGATACGGTTGGAATTAAGATTGATTTAAAATTAGAAGCTGATCGACCTGAAGGAATGATTGCATTTACCAATGCAAGAATCATTACCATGGAAAAAGATGAGGTTATCGAAAATGGAACTTTAGTCGTTCATAACAATAAAATTACGGCGATAGGAAAAGGTGATGATATTTCAATTCCTAAAAAAGCAAAAGTGATTGACTGCGAAGGAAAAACAATTATGCCAGGTATCGTTGATGTACATGGACACCTTGGAAATTTCCGTTTCGGTACTAGTCCTAAAAAGCAATGGCATTATTATGCGAACCTTGCTTATGGAGTGACAACTGCTCATGATCCTTCTTCCAACTCCGAAATGATTTTTTCTCAAGCTGAAATGATTAAGGCTGGAGAAATGATTGGACCTCGATTATATTCTACTGGAACGATTTTATATGGAGCTGATGGCGATTTTAAAGCTACTGTCAATAGTGTAGAAGATGCTCGTTCTGCACTTCGTAGAACAAAAGCGTACGGCGCATTTTCTGTAAAAAGTTATAATCAACCTCGTCGGGAACAAAGACAACAAGTGTTGCAAGCTGCTAGAGAATTAGAAATGTTGGTCGTACCTGAAGGTGGTTCTTTTTTCTATCATAATATGAATATGGTCATTGATGGTCATACTGGTGTGGAGCATAATTTGCCTGTTGCGCCGCTTCATAAAGATGTGATTGAAATTTGGAAAAATACAAAGGCGCATAATACCCCAACTTTGATTGTCAACTATGGAGGTGTGAATGGTGAATATTATTTTTATGAAAAAACTAAAGTTTGGGAAAAGGATCGCTTGATGAATTTTATGCCTCGTGGTATGTTGGATTCTCGTGCAAGACATCGAACAATTATTCCTGATGAAGAATATGAAAACGGTCATATCTTAACTTCGAAAAGTTGTACTAAACTCCAAAATGAAGGTGTCAATATTAATCTAGGTGCGCATGGTCAATTGCAGGGTTTAGGTGCGCATTGGGAATTGTGGATGATACATCAAGGTGGTATGACAAATATGCAAGCTCTTCGAGCGGCGACAATGAATGGTGCGGTATATTTAGGAATGGATGAAGAGATTGGTTCTTTGAAAAAAGGAAAATTAGCGGACTTGATTATTTTGGATAAAAATCCTTTGGAAGATATTCGAAATACGGAATTTATAAAATATACGATGATTAACGGAAGACTTTATGATGCGGAAACTATGAATGAAGTTGGAAATTATAACAATACACGCACGCCTTTCTATTTTGAAAAAGAAGGTGGTGCTAATAATCTTCCTTTTATCGAAAACTCGAAAAGCTTTATGCCTTCGATGTGTAGCTGCCGACACTAAAGGAACGGGGGAACATTCGAACATTCGAATTTAGAAATTTGTCGAATACTTGTGAGTTAAATAAACAAGTTAATTTGTAAAACTTCAACATTCGATTGTTCGAATGTTCCCCTGTCCCCTTCTTTCTTTATATTTTTTATTTTAAAATATTTTTTTCAAAAACCTATTACTC
Organism: Saprospiraceae bacterium; assembly: GCA_023301005.1. GTDB lineage: Bacteria > Bacteroidota > Bacteroidia > Chitinophagales > Saprospiraceae > CAJQQY01. The sequence continues at coordinate 5,534 of JALZVK010000298.1, forward strand.
ATGGACTTAACAAGACTAACATTTATAATAATTGGCTTACTATCTTTTTTCTCTTGTACAACAAAAGACACAACAACTCAAACGACTCAAACGACTCCATCAAAAAAACAAACGACTTCTTCTATTTCTCTTTCTGATTTTTTAAAAAATGAATATCAATCCACAGATGTGGATTTTGATTTGGTAAATAAAAATCTAGAATTATTTGGAACTGCTCCAAAAGACCCTGATGCAATGACAACTACAGAAGTTGATACTAAACTGGTAAAAGATGGTCTTGAATATTTTCAACAAAGAAAATATAAAGATTGTACTTCTAATGTTGCTCAGATTACTTTGTCGGCTCCATTATTTGCTACGGCGCAATATGTAAATGCTTACTCATTTTTTAAGCAACATAGATTAGAAAAGGCTGCTGAAATCTTTGGAGGGATTTTTCAATATGAAGTGATGCATAAGGAATTAAATAGAGAAGAAGTTGGTTGGATGAATGTCTATACACAATATTTGATGTATCAAAAGAATGATTCTGATACTCAGAAAAAGGCATTGGATAATGCGATTGATTTGTTTTTTAAAAATATAAAAAACTCGGAAGGAGTTTTTTATAACAAGGTACTTACGTTGAAGGGGTTATTGTAAACTTTAAATTTAATGAATGAGTAAACCGAAAGATAAAGGAGTTTTAGATGATGATTCAATGAATAGTATTGAATCGCCAACAATCATTAATGATTTAGTATTAGTAATCATAATTGTTTTTAACTTATCTTGATGTCTATTTTAGTGACGAAATCCAGATATGAATATCATGAACGCTATCATAGTGAAAAACGTAAAGATGGTAGAGTGGAAACAGATGTTAGTGGCATTTTATTTTTACATCATAAAAATGGTATACTAGAATTATATCCTGGCTTAATAGGCAATTTTTTCACTATTAAAAATTTTATAGTAAAACATTATAAGGAATTAGATGACGAAGAATTAACTTGATTTTATTTTTATAACAATGTATTTACGTAGAATGGATTATTGTAAAATAAATTAAAGATTAAGAAATTTTATACTCAAACAAAAACAACAAACCATTTACAATATAATTGTAAATGGTTTGTTATAATTTTTTTTATAAAAAAATCAAAGTCCTGTAGCCTTTGGAATAACAGTCTCCACCTCATCCACCCACGGCACCATTTTCGATTGATAATAATCCACTCCCATAATTTCAAATCTAGATTTCTGTTTTCCTAATCGAACCTTATATTCATTCCAATCTCTCTTCGATTCATCCGTCCAACTCAACTCTGCATAACCTGGCAAACGAGGAAAAACTAAGTATTCCAATTCATCCATATTCGTTACTGTCTCTGTCCACAGCGGCGCTTCGATACCAAGAATATTTTCTTTTTTTACTTCCGTAATATAATTGTTAGGATTCCAATTATATCCATCATCAATTTCGATATAAGCCGCCCAATGCAATCCTAAATGCGAAGTACTATCATACTGCATATCCAAGTAAGCCTTCTTCGCAGGAGACATTACAATCTTGACATTTTTTTCGACAGCTGCTTTTGCATTATCCTCTTTTGCCCAATGTTGCACAACTGCATTTGTTTTTATATCACCTGCGATGATGTCATCCCATCCCATCATTTGTTTACCATGCGAAGACACGATGCCTTGTACACGAGTGATAAATTTGATATAATCATTTTTCTTTGTCGCATGAGATTCGTCGCCTCCGATATGAAGATATGGCCCAGGCGTAATCGCAGCTAACTCTCTAAATACATCATCGATAAATTTGTAAGTGATTTCTTTGCCCGTACATAAGGTACTAAATCCAACTTCAGTCCCCGTGTATAATTCTGTAGCTTTTCCATCACAATTCAATTCCGCATAAGAAGCCAAAGCTGCATTGGTATGTCCTGGCATATCTATTTCTGGAACAATCATAATGTATCGCTCCGCTGCATATCTTACTATTTCTTTATAATCTTCTTGAGTAAAAAAGCCACCTTCACCGCCGCCCACTTCGGTACTTCCTCCGACCTTCGTTAAGTTAGGCCATGACTTAATTTCGATTCGCCAACCTTGGTCATCTGCCAAATGCAAATGCAATACATTCAATTTATATTTTGCAATTAAGTCGATAACTCGCTTAACATCTTTCACTCCAAAAAAGTGACGACTGACATCTAACATCGCTCCTCGATATTCAAATTCAGGTTGGTCAGAAATATTACCAGAAGCAATTTCCCAAGGGCCTTCTTGAATAGAGCTTGCATTAATTCTTGCAGGTAACAATTGTATTAGCGTATGGATTCCTCGATATAATCCATCAGGCTGGTTGGCAGAAAAAACGATCTTATTATCTTCGATATTCAAGTCGTAACCTTCTTTACCCAAACTTGCTTTTTTATTTAATATAAAAAAAATACCATCGCTTGGAGGTGTATCTGTAGCAACTACTTTTAAATTAAAACCTGTTGCAGGATTGATTTGATTGGCTAATTGTTGTCCAATAGCTTTCACCTCTTCTGAACTTCCATCAACATAAATAGTCGTAGCTGAAGTCAAACGATAAGAACTACCTGTCGCACTCATATTGGAAGGTTTAGGAATGAGTGCTTCTTTTGTTAAATCTTTTGGCGTTGCTGGAATTTCTTCTTGACAGGAACAAAAGGTAAGTAAAAGTAATGTTACAATTATTAGTTGACTCGTTGCAATAAGATGTTTGATCATTGTTTTGTTTTTTATTTAAAATTATAAAAAAATCCCGAAGGAGTTTTTATAACAATATATTTACGTGTATACTTTTTTTATAAAATAGGTAGATTAAACTATTTACTTTCTACTAATTCCCAATCTTCAGGAAAAATAATTTCATCTCCAATTTTCAAATTATATATATACCAAATTGGAAATTCAACTTCTTGTTCCCTTATCAAATTACTTCCTTCGTAATTAAAAATAAAACTCGAATATATAGCTTCGAATATTTCTTCAATGTCTTCTTGATTTTTGTCATATCTTTTCAGCTTAAGTTTCATTCCTTCGAAGGGAGCATAACTGACAACGCCATATAACCAATAGTTTTTTTCAACTAAATCAAAATAACTATAGTCAGAATTATTTAGTGTAGAGTACAAATTTTGTTGTGATTCATATAATTTCATTCCTTCTTCATTAAGCAAGAGAGTTATCTCAATAAAATTACTATCTATAAATTCGTGATAGTTTTCTATTCTATTCGAGGGCGATTTTTTTCCGATTATAAAATCTGTATTTTGAAATTTTTCTCCATCATAGATTATCTCTAAGCAAAAACTATCTATCATCGATTGTTCTATTGTTTCTTGAAAACTTACCATCTGCTCAAATTGATATTCCCATAACATAATATATTCTGAAAGTAATTCAACTTGAAGATTTGAAAAATTTAAAGCTAATATCTTCTTACTAATACTATTTTTATTTCTAATTTTTTTTCCTTGAAGTCGCTTAAGATCAGAATCTAATTCTTGAATATTCGATAAGATAATACTTCGATAATTCTCATACTGCTTAATATAAGTTTCCGCTTGACCTGGGAAAATATGACTTACATTTTCGGGTCCAAACAAATAAATATATTCGATCTCATCTTGATTTTGTTTTAGACTGAGGTCAGGAGGGTGAATAGTAATTCTAGCAACTTGGCTATATAAATTGATAGGCAGAGAAATAAGAAGAAAAAAATAAATTAATAGTTTGATATTATTGAAAATCATTTTGTAAATGTATTGTTATGGAATCTTATTCTTATTTCCTCTAGATATAATAATTTACTTATCTAATGCACGTTCCATTACTCCTAGATAAAAACCACTCCTCTCTATAAACCAAATTACCCTTCCATCTTCTTCTTTTAAGTTTCTAATTTCATAATCTTCCTTAGGGAAATTGGCTTCATTAAAAACTTCCATAATACTTTCTTCTCTTATTGTTGCTCTTTCGTTTCTAACACCATTAAAGTCTATGATTAACTTAAAATCTGGATTATCTTCAATTTCGTATATTATTTTTTGCAGGTTAGATACTCCTTTCGGAGTAAGTATATTTTTTTTAAATTTCACTTTTCGAGCAAAGGGCGTTATTTTTTTTCTAGTACGACTTAATTCAATAGCTTCTTTAAATATATCTTTATATGTATCCTTTGGATCCAAGACTTCAAACTTGAGTGCATTTTTTTTATTTAACTCAAACGCTTCCATATCTATATTTTCTCTAATTTTCTTCAATTTCATTTTTTCATCATCACATGAAATCACTTGAAATGCAGATGCATTATCTAACAATAGATTTCCGTTAGGAACTTTAGGTAAAGAGGTATCATAAAATGCTTCCAATTTTATATAATCTAAATCTTGTGTAGGAGAAAAGTAAAAAATAAATTTTTCCCACATAATATTATCTACATCATCACTTTGCATAAGCAATTCTTCTTTATCACAATAACCTTTCCCTCCCCATACTCGAAGTATTATTGGAGTTGTAAAACTAATTATCTCTTTTGAGCCACGAACTGCACTTGAATAGGTATTAGAATGTGCAAGATGAATACTGAATGTATAGCATTTTCCTTTTTGAAGTGGTGTTTTTAATTTCTGCGCAACTGATTCCCAGCTTTCAGATTCTCTTACAATTAATCCTAAATATGTACTTTTATCTTGGGCTGATAAATCAACTCCAAAGGCTAGATTTTTCTGTGGAGCTGGGTGAACATCAGGAGGAGTTTCTTGAGGAAACTCAACTTGCCCACAATCCATCCATCCTCTAGGTGCATGTCCAGGATGAGGAAAATCTTCAAAGGAAGGATTATTTAATTCAATATTTTGTGCGTTACTTTTTTGGAATGAAAAAAGTAGAAAAAAAAGAGTTATTAATTTAAATTGATTTATCTTCATCTTTTTAATTATAGATTATTATTATTTGTAAATATATTGTTATAAGTTATCTCTTTAACTTCAATTCTAATTCCTTTCTTCTTCGCTCGTATTTATTTTTTTCCTCCAAAAATTTATTCCTCTTATTAAAGGAATTAAATAAAGTAAAAATCCCTGCACCAATAAAAAAAACTCCAAAGAGTCCAAAATTAGAATCCATTGAGCTTGCCTCTATTGTCCAAAACACCCCAAAACCTACAATGAATATTCCACCTATCAAATACAATAAACCACCTCCAGTACCAGTATAAGGTAAAGAACCTTTCGTCATATAATTAGGTAACTCATTATTCCATTTTCGATCTAACATATCGATCTCAGCATAGATCTGAGCATTTGATTTATCAGGAATGAAACTTTGTTTTAGTGAAATAGAACTGTCATTTCGTTCTTTTGTAAAAATTGAATTCTCAGTATTAACTATTTCTAACAATGACTTACAACTATTACAAGTCACAAATTTAGTTGAATCAATTATTTCAAGTAAATAACCACAGTTATTACAACTGACTTTACTTTTCATCATAGCTTTTAGTTTTAAATTATAAAAAAAGAGTATTTCTTTTTTTTACCCAATAATATTCCCCTCATCATCCCACTCCACAATCTTCTCTCTATCCTCAGGTTTTACACAAACATCCAAAGTCCGTTGATCATAACTCAATCCATGTTTTTTCAAAACTTCATCAGGAACACCATCCCACACATTAGCTCGATTGCCCACATAACCAACATCTTCCACGCCAAGTTTACTGGTAAAAAAACCAGTCCCAACTAAATTTCTAAATAGATTAAAAAACTTAACTCCAAACTCATGCTCAGGTTTCGCATCATCAGGATAAGCAATCAAGTCCAACATTGCAGTCTGTTGTTCCGCATTGGCATCTTTGAAATGAGTTTCATATTTCTTTAAACTCAAATGATCCAACCACTTCAATCCACCTCTAATCAAGGTTTGATTCTTAGGAATATCACGCATCATAAAATCAATAAAATCAGGAACACCAGCATCAGTTGCACTTCCTGAAGTTTCATCCGCAGGAATAATAAGATTACTCAATAAGGCAACAGTTACCATTTCATGTTCATTGAAAAAAGCGCCTTCTGCTCTTATCTTTTCATCTCGAATAATCTCCTCAGGTAATTGACCATTCGTAGAAAATTGTACCGATTGGTTTTTTACTCCTTCATTTGTAACATCATCTTTACATCCTCCCGTACCGACTACAAGACCTGCACCAACAGTTCCTGCCAACAAAGTTTTTATAGTTTTTCTTCTGTCCATTTTTTTATTTTTTTTGATGGACGGTTAACGGTGAACGGCTGACGGAAACAATTATAAATCGTTCCGTCCACCGTCAACCGTTCACCGTCAACCGAATTTACAAATTCTGTTTTTTCATTTCAGCAGCAAGATATTCCGAAGCTCTCCATGCTAATGCTAAAATAGTCCAAGTAGGATTTTTATCAGCTTGAGAAACAAATGGACCTCCGTCCATTACAAATACATTATTAGCTTCATGCAATTGATTATTAGCATTGACTACGGAGGTCGCAGGATTGTCTCCCATACGAGTCGTCCCTACCTCATGAATAATTCTTCCAGGATTAAGCAAACCATAATCAGATTCTTTACCCGGTTTTTTACCCATCAAAATTCCACCCATTCCTGTAAGGATTTCTTCGAAAGTATTATGCATGTGTCGAGCTTGGTTACGCTCTTGATCAGTCCATTGATAATTAAATCTTAAAACTGGAATTCCAAATTCATCAACTGTGTTCGGATCTATTTCGCAGTAGTTAGTGATTCGAGGAATACTCTCACCACGTCCACCCATTCCAACTAAAGCTCCATAAAACCGACGAACATCATTTTTAAAACTCTTACCATATCCTCCCGCCTTTTTCATATTTCCGTTAGGGTCAGGAACTAAGCCATTGAAATTTTCAATTCCCATTCCGAATCCATACATCGGCATTCCTAGTCCACCCCAATACTCGATATGGTAACCTCTTGCAAAATCTAATTTTTTATTATCCAACCACCACGGCGTGTACACATGTAAACCTCCTACTCCATCTTCGTTATATAATTTTCTATCCATCAATTTTGGAATCAATGCCATACGAGACGAACCAGTCGAGTCATGTAAATATTTCCCCACTACTCCACTTCCATTTCCAAGACCATTTGGATGTTGAGTTGATTTGGAATTTAACAATAATCTTGCAGACTCACATGCTGAGGCTGCTAAGATTACAGTTCTTCCTTTGATTTGATATTCTTTTGAATCTTCTTTGTTGACATAAGAAACGGCAGTTGCTTTGCCTTCGCTATCAGTTATGATTTCACGCGCCATTGCATTGACAAACAATTCTGCAAAACCTGTACTCATTGCAGGTTTAACCAAACACGAACCAGATGAAAAATCAGCATACACATTACATGACCGATTACATTGTCCGCAATAAAAACATACTCCACGTTCTTTGTTAATTGGGCGAGTCAACATCGACATACGAGAAGGGATAACAGGAATGCCTAATTTTTTATTTCCCTTCATAATATACAAATCATGAAGACGAGGTTTTGGTGGCGGCAAAAAGAAACCGTCAGGTTCATTTCTCATTCCTTCCTTCGTTCCAAAAACTCCGATGAGTTGATCGACTTTATCATAATAAGGTTTGATGTCTTTATATCGAATCGGCCAGCTATCACTCAACCCATCCAACTCACCTCGCATAAAATCATCAGGTCCAAATCGAAGAGAAATTCTCCCCCAATGGTTAGTCCGACCTCCTAACATTCTTGCTCTAAACCAATCGAATGTAGTTCCTTCTTTTTGAGTGTAAGGTTCGCCCTCAATTTCCCAACCTCCATAGCACATATCAAATTCTCCAAATGCACGAGTTACTCCTGCACCTCTGCGGGGCGAGTCATAAGGCATTTTCATTTGAGTTTGTTGCTCTTTATTTTTTGGGTCGAAATGAGGACCTGCTTCGAGTATGGCTATTTTAAGACCTGCGTCGGCGAGTACTTTGGCTGCCATTCCTCCACCTGCACCTGAGCCGATTATTACGGCATCATATACAGTTGATTGTTTAATGATTTGAAAACTCATATTTGATACGTTGTTTTTTCGTTTCTTTTTGTTAGTGTAAAATCGGAAATTATTTTTGGAATTTTATGATACTGTTTGTTTTATTTTAAAATAGAAAAAAGACATAAATAACTTCGTATTGTTACAAAAAAAGAAATCCCGAATTTTGGTACAACCAAAATTCGGGATGAATTATATTTAGGGAGAAGGAAATAAATAACCTACCCACTAGAAGGATTTTTTTTCAATATGATTTTACGAAAAAATGAGTCCGTACCAAAGGGTATGCACTAATTTTTTCATTTCCTCATATTAAAAAATAATCTCTTCTATCGGATAGGTTATTTAATTCTTTCTCCCTTATCTATAAATATTAAAAATCAATTATCGGATACTTCTAATATATTAGGTTCTCCATCTTCCTCTTTTCTTCTATTTCTATACCAAGTAAATCCAATTACAGCTACCAAAATATAAGGTGCCGAAAACATATAAAGTATCCCCGCATTTAGTCCTTTCCCTGCGGTACCTCCATCTTTAAGATTCTGTTCAGCTGACATCTTACACATTGGACATTGTGCTTGTACATCATTTACAACAGTAAAATTGAGTGCAAATATTAGTGCTAAAAATGAGCTATATTTTAAGAGTTTCTTTTTCATTATTTTTTATTTCAAATGTGATACAAAGATACGCTTTTTTAGAATAAGAGAATAGCAATTTATTTGTTGAATTCTCTCTTATCTCTCTTCCCTC
>JALZVK010000299.1 GCA_023301005.1 Saprospiraceae bacterium
GGGAAGACGGATTTGAGAAGTTTGAAGTTTTGACGAGTTGGCTTGTTTCACATCAAACTTTACTTACTTCGTAAGTTTAATATTTTTTAAAGTTAAAATAAAACAGGAAACCCAAATCTTCAAAAGAAGATTTGGGTTTCGATTTTTTATAAAAATAACAATACATTTACGAAGTAAGTAAAAGTTAAATCGTTAACAAACTAATTCGTCAAACTTCAAACTTCTCAAATCCGTCTTCCCTTTTTCAGTTAAATCGAAATTCAAGCCAACTCGACAATTTTCAATTATCCATTTTTAATTTTCAAATAGTAGTTTCAATTCGAAGTAGTTTTTCAATTAGAAAACTCCTCAATCAACCGAAACATAAACTCAACACCTTCCTCCAACTGCTCCTTACTAATAAATTCATTTGCTCGATGCGCCTGAGCAATATCACCAGGTCCACAAATCACAGATTGAAATCCAGCCTCCGAAAATTGTCCAGCCTCCGCAGCATAAGAAACTGTAATCAATTCCTCCTTACCCGAAAGTGATTTTATCAAAGGAACAACTTCCAAATGTTCAGGCGTGTCTAAAGGTGGAACATCAGAATGATCATAGACCGTTTCAATTTTGAAATCAGGAAATTTCTCTCTATTTATTTTTTCAAGCGCTCTAGAATAAGTTTTAAATTCATCTAAAATATCAACTCCCTTATCCATTGGAATCACTCTCACATCCCAATAAAAAATTGCAGAATCAGAAACGATATTTGGAGCAATTCCACTACGCTCAAAAATCCCACAATGAATAGAAGTATGTGGAGGATTAAATCTTTTATCTACTCTACCATCTTCAATCAATCGGTTCATTTTATTTTCCAACCAAAGAATCATTCTTGATGCTTCAATGATTGCACTCACCTCCGTTCTGATACGACTACTATGTCCCGCAGATCCATTAATAGTTGTTTTGTAAATCACCATTCCTTTTTGTCCGACGACAGGTTGCATCATCGAAGGTTCACCTATGATTGCAAATTTGGGTTTTTCAGTATAAGTCGAATTGATATGTGCAGCTAATTCGGGAGCAGCCAAACAACCAATTTCTTCATCATAAGAAAATGCAAAGTAGATTGGTTTTTTTAAATCTGCCTTAACCATCGAAGGAAGTGCCGCCAAACAACAGGCAATAAATCCTTTCATATCACAGGAGCCACGAGCGTATAATTTCCCATCATTTTTATCGACCAATTCAAATGGATCAGTTTCCCACGGTTGCCCTTCCACAGGTACGACATCAGTATGACCTGATAGAATTACACCGCCATCTACCGCAGGTCCAATTCTACAATGTATTGATCGTTTCGTTCCTTCTTCGTTAGGTACATTTGTAAAATGTACGCCATGTTGAGTTAAATAATCCTCAATCCATTTGGCAATCGAAATATTACTTTCTCCACCTAAAACAGGAAAGGAAACTAATTTCGATAAAATTGTAATTGCATTGTTTTTGCTTGTTGCTAAGTTTGACATATTTTTCTAATTAAGTTTTTCAAAAGTCCCAAGGACGAAATATCGGTAGATATAATTTTTTTTAAACGTGTTCTATTCGAATCCCAAAGGGCATTGACATTGACATAAAGACTGAGTGCCTCTGTGAATCTCTGTGAAACTCTGTGAAATAGCTCTCTATCTTGTGTACTATTTCACAGAAATCCACGGAGTACTAAAAGAGTTTTATTTAAAATAAAAAAATTAACTCCATCCAATCGCCACACTAAATATCAAAAATCCCCAAGCCACAACCAAGACTAGCAACGCCAACGGAACAATAAATCTCAACCATCTATCAAACGGAACTCGACACATACTCAACATCGCAATCAATCCACCCAAAGTCGGATTAACAATATTAGTCACTCCATCACCAATCTGAAAAGCAAGGATAGTAGTTTGTTTTGTCAACCCAACCAACTCTCCGACAGGAAGCATAATTGGCAAAGTCGCTAACGCCTGACCACTTCCCGAAGGAATAAAAAGATTCATCACACATTGCGCAACCGACATCAAAAAGGCAGCAGCAAAAATAGGCATCTCCATCAAAAAATTAGAAAGATTAAAAGCGATAGTATCACTAATATTTCCCATCTCTAAAATAACAGCAATCGTCTTGGCATAACCTACCATAAATGCACCAGGCGCAGCAACACCAATAGATTGAAGTACAGTCTCACTAATATCATAACTGCTCATCCTTGAAGCAACTCCAGCAAGAATCGCAATCATAATAAAGATGGCAGAGATTTCTCTCAAGTACCAACCCTGAGTAAAAATTCCATATAACATCACTCCAATTCCTCCGGTAAAAATGAAAAATATCAACCAATTATTTGCCGTCATATTATATTCAGAAATTCCTTTGGAGAGTTTCATTCCTTCCACATCTAGACCTTCGCCAAGACCTGCCTTCGGGTCTTTTAATATTTTTTTAAAATATCGAATATTATAAACTGCCAAAGTTGCTAAAGCTACAAAACATAAAACCGAACGAAGCACCGCTCCCGAATACATCGACAAAGATGCAATCTGATGACCCGTTCCAACGGTGTAAGGATTGAATGGTGAAAGTCCAAATCCAATCGTAATTCCTCCTACTGCAATCCCCGCTGCCAATATTAAATCACCTCCAATTGCTAATGCTAAAAATGCAGCAATAGGTACTATCGCAATGTTATTTTCGTAACCAACAAAAATTCCTAACAATCCAAATACAAAAGTCATCACAACTACGATAAAGAATTTTCTTTTCAAACCTAAAGTCTTGAGCAAAGTACCAACTGCATTTTCAACCATCTTCGTTTTTTCCAAAAGTCCAAACATAACTCCGCCTGCCAAGACAACAAAAATAATATCAGAAGCAGATTTGAATCCTTCTGACAATGCTCTAAACATATCCATAAATCCAACTGGCGTTGATTCAATTGATTTATAAGAACCTGCTACAACTCGTTCTTTCGTTCCTAATAATGTTTCTACTAATTCTCTTTCGAATAATCCAGCTGGTAAGAAGTAACTTAGTATCGTCGCTAAAATGATGATACCAAAAAGCATGGCTACAGGATGTGGAATTTTTTCGTACCATTTCATTGAAGTTGGTTTTGTGGTGAATTTAGAAGTTCTATTTAAAGACTCAAAATAGTGTTTTGAAAAATGAAAAAGGATAACTTTTTATATTCATTTCATTTTTACTAAGTTCTTGTTCATATTTATTCATAAGTTATTTCGAGGTTATTTTTTTACTCTTCTAGGCAAAAAA
>JALZVK010000300.1 GCA_023301005.1 Saprospiraceae bacterium
GGATATTTATTTATTAAAGTTGATATTTTTTGTTTTACTTCTTCTTTTGACAAATCAAGGTTATATGCTTCAGAATAAGTTGAAAACATTGAAATATTTTCTAAAATTCTTTGATGTGTTTTTTTTTGATTTAGCATAAATATTATTCTATAAAAAATGCATTATAATTATTTCATATACAATATTAACTATATTTCTCATTAAATAATTCCTTTCATGATTCAAAAGGAATAAACATGAATAAACAAATCACATAACACCACACTTACAAAAAACAAAAAAGGCAAATAAGACCAAACATCCTATTTACCTTTTCCATAAAAAAACAAAGACATACCAAAATACTACATCCTCATTTAAGTACTTAACACAAATTTATTCCTTAATCACACGATGAGTAATTACTTCATCCTCAACATTAATACGTAGAAAATAAATCCCACTTGGAAAATTAGAAATATCCAAAGTAGCATTTGGAATAGATTCTACTTTTAGGATTTTACCATGTACGTTGATCACTTCGATACGGTCGGTCGGTACTCCTTCAAAGTTGATGATACCAGTAGTTGGATTTGGAAAAATATCTAAATTAATTCTTTCCAAATCATCGACATCAGTAGTTGCTGCTACAAATATCTCTTGTGAAGCTGAATTACTACAACCAGTTACTGGGTCAGTATAAGTGTAAGTAATCAGATTAAATGCTCCAATTGCAACTGTACTGCTAAAACTAAAAGTCATTCCATTACCATCATCATTTATCACATTATTGTTATCTGTAAAAATTCCTCCCGCTGGCGAAACTTCTCCTATACCCGTTGGTAGAACTCCATCTATTACAAAAACTGTATCCGTTAAAGAAAAAGTAACCGTAGGTGCTGCGAATACTTCGACAATATCAGTCGTTGCCCATCCACATGCATTAGTATAAGATATAATATGAGTTCCTACTCCTGCTACTGCTGGGTCAAAAGAATAAGTTGCTCCATTTCCATTATCAGTTACTCCTGTACCACTAAAGGTAGCATCAGTTGCACTTCCATTTCCTAGATTATTTTGAACTCCAGCATTTACACATAAATCAGGAAGTGCTGTAATATTCCCTGGTCCAAATAAACTATTAGGAGTAAATTCTATACAAGCTGTAGAACCAGAACATACTCCTACTGCTCGAAGATAATGAGTTGAATCTGGGATAAAGTTAAAATCGAATTGAGAAGATGTACCCAGAATGTCAATTGATGTACTACTTCCAGTACATGGCGATCCAAGTCCCCATTCCCAACTAGTTGCATCATTTAATTCTCCATCTACTTCTATTAGACTAGTTCCAGTTGGTCCTCCGCAAATAATGATATCAATATTATTTATAGTAGGTTGGGCACATAATGATTGTTTTACAACTGTACCATTACCAGAATTAGCAATATAAAGATCCGTTCCTACTATTAAAAGTCCAGATGGATTGGACAAATCAGAAACGACATCAATTACAGTTGGTGTTGGTTGGCTAATGTCAACTTTTACTACTTTATCTAAAGAACCTGCTTGAGAAATATATAACTCGTTTCCACTTGCTATCATCCCAATTGGTCCATCAATTGTAACTACGTCAACTGCAGTAAGTGGCAAAGGTTGAGTAATATCTATTTTTACTACTTTATCTGCAACGACTAGATTCAAAAATATTTCGTTTCCAATTATAGCAATATCAGTCACAAATGTACCGAATGAAATTACCAATACAGGTGTTGGATTTGCATCTGTAACATCTATTTTATATAGAGAAGATCCTTCTTGAACAAAATACAAGTCATTCCCTTTAATTAATATTCTATTGGGTCCATCTAATCCTGTCAAAATATCTTCTACTACTGGAGTTGTAGCGGCAAGGTCAATTCTGGAAATTTTTCCAAATCCATTACTGTTTCCAGAAAACTGAGAAAAGTATATATAATTCGCAACTTGTACCATTCCTGCTGGTTTATCAAGTCCTGTAACAACATCTGTAGCGGTTGTAGGTAATGGTTGTGAAATATCTACTTTAGAAATTTTATCATCATTCTCTTCTGTAATATATAAGTCAGTACCTATTAATATTAAATCTCTTGGAATATCTAAATTTGAAGTAACTTCTGTTACTTGAGCTGATAATTGAAAAATACTCAAACAGCAAAATGCTAATAAATAAATATTTTTAAATGTGTAAAATCTACTGTTCATAATTAATGGTTTAAAAAAATATTTTAAAATAATCTGCCTACTCATTTTAGGATTATAGGCGAAGTAAAATCTCTTTTTCTTTATAGTAGAAGTAAAATAAAAGGAAAGTTAAGAGAAAAAAAAATGGAAAACTTTTAAAAAAGTTTTTGTGTCTTAATAGATACAAATCAATGAGTCTAGTTGCACCAAATAAAAAGAATTCGACTCGTTAGTCCTTATAATGTCATACTGTATTAGCATAAAATTTCACCCTACAATCTAATAGTTCAATAAAGTAAAAAAGGAAAATAAGACTTTATATCTTATTCTCCTTTTTCAAAAAATCACTATTTATGAGTTGAATGCAAGATTTATAAAAAAGTAATTTTAAGTAGTTAGCCAATTCGGGTCGAACGGTTTTGTAAATATTTTAAAAATCAATCTCTCTTATTTTTTCATTCCAAAGTATTTACGATATACTTTATCTATGTCATATTCTGGAGTAATAATATGACCTTGACCTTCAATGATAAAAGTCTCGACACTTTTTACTTTTCCTTCCAGTTTCGATTTGGTACTTTCATTTAAGGCGGTCCAATCAGCTTCATCAAATTCACCAACAGCTAATAGTATTTTATAATTTTTCCATTTCTCTGAAACCTTGTCAACTTTTAGACCGCCAGGAAAAGTTATAATTCCTTCAAATAATTCTGGTCTTGCAAAAGCAAAATTGAAAGAAGCGAATCCACCCATTGATGTTCCTGCAACAATCCAACTGTGATTGGTAACTTTTTGGGTCTTCATAATATCTGAAATTAATAAATTAATTTCAGTACTATCTAATTCGGTAAGAGGTCTTCCAAAAGGACCAAGTGGCAAAATTGTAATATAATTTTCAAAATATTTTGAGTCGAATAAAGTATAGTAACAATAGTTTACAATAACCTCATTAGCATTTCCACCCGACAGACCAAGTAATACTTTATAGCTTTTTAAGCTATCATAATTTGTTGGATAAATAATTTTATAATCAAACTTTGCGGTAAAAGTATATTCAAATTGTCTTGACTCTACATCATTTAAAATACTATCAGGTACCTCAAATTTTTTTTGTCCGAAACTACTAAAACTTATACAAATTAAAATTATACTATATGCTATTTTTTTCATTTTTATTTATTTGAATTAGACTTGTTACTGTTTAAGTGATATAAAAACCTTTGATTTTATTGAGTTTGTTAATCAAAATAGCTATGCCATAAAGTATTGAACATTCGATATTTTACGTGTGTACTTTGTTAGCGGGTTAAATTTTAACTTTCAGAATTTTTTCAAAAAATTACAGAAC
>JALZVK010000301.1 GCA_023301005.1 Saprospiraceae bacterium
ATATGTTGTCGAAAAAAAACATATACACATATACACCTAAACACACATATATACACAAAGAAAATGCGACGAGTATATTTATTTTTTAGTTTATTTTTTATTGTAAATGTTTGCGCTGCGCAAATCACTTTCAATGCACAGTTTCTGAATGACTCCATTCAGATTGGAGACATCAATACTTACCGCCTACAAGTAACTCATCCTAGTTCAGTAACGATTCGATCTATTGATTTGAAACCATTAGAGACTGACCCGCTTAGTCGAGAAAGTTTTTATCAAGATACTTCCTTTACTAATGACCCTGAGAAAATGGCGCAGTTGGATGAGTATTTTCAACTGCAAGGTTTCAGTCGGGAGGTGATGGAAATAAAAAATTATGGAAATTGGAAAGCACCTGATGAAGCTTCCAAATTATCAGGAAGTGAGTTGACTTGGACAACTCAAAATGTCGGAGATAAAATTTTAAAAGAAAACGATATACAATTTAGATTTTGGGAAGAAGGTATTCATAAAATACTTTCGCCAGTAATTGAGTACGAACAAAATGGTTCGCGTCGAACGATAACTGCTCAAGATCTTCAATTCTTAGTAGGTTCTCCTATACCTCAAGAAACTCAATTGGATTCGCTTCAAGTCGAACCTAACAAAACAATCATGGAGGAACCTTTTGATTGGGTAGAAGATTTTTTAATTCCATTAGGTTTCTTTCTTTTAGGTGTATTGGTTTTGGTTGGCTTGATTTATTTTGTGATAAAACAATCTAAGAAGAAAGAAGAAATCGTTTTGCCTCAGCGAGAAGAATATATTCCTGCAAGTAATATTGCAATGGATAAGTTGGCTCAATTAAAATCAGAACAACTTTGGCAAAAAGACCAAGTCAAAGAATATCAAAGTCAACTGACTTATATTATCAGAGAGTATTTAGAAAATAGATATGAAATTCCAGCTTTGGAAAATACAACTTTCCAAATTGGTAATGATTTAAAATCACTCAACCTGAATGAAGGTTTAAGAACGGAAGTTCAAAATATTTTGCAAGTTGCCGATTTAGTGAAATTTGCAAAAGCAGAACCTGATGCGAATGTCCATGAGCAATTTATGACAAAGGCAGAAGAGTTCGTTCGAGCAACTAAAAAATCAGATGCTGAAATTGAAGCGGAGAAAGAAAAAGCGGAATTAGAATATCAGCAAAAATTAGAAGTAGCTCAAATGAAAAAAACAACTAAAAAACAAAAATCATAATACATGACAATTCCTTTTTTAGAAAATTACCAATTCGAAAACCCATACTGGTTTATAGCATTACTGCTAATTCCAGCATTGGCGGTATGGTATTTTTTACAAAAAGAAAAAACTTACGCCAATCTTAATCTACCAAGTTTAGAAGCATTTGGCGAAAGTAGTTGGAGAGGTAAATTGACTATTCTACTTCCTATACTTCGAGGGCTGACAGTCTTGAGTTTAGTCTTCGCATTAGCGCGCCCACAACAGACACTCAAAGAAGAAGAAATTACAGCCGATGGTGTTGATATATTTTTAGTGATGGATTTGTCGCCGAGTATGTTATCACAAGATTTCAATCCTGATCGATTGACGGTAAGTAAAATGGTCGCCTCTGAATTTATAGACAAAAGAAAATATGACCGAATAGGTCTATCTGTTTTTTCAGCTGAAGCATTTACGCAATGTCCATTAACTACTGACCATCGAATATTAAAAAACTTTTTAGATGGTTTGGAATATGGAATATTAGATGATGGAACTGCAATTGGGATGGGATTAGCATCAGCTATCAATCGTCTAAAAGATAGCGAAGCAAAAAGCAAAATCATTATTCTACTTACTGATGGTGATAATAATTCTGGATATATACAACCTCTTCAGGCTGCAGAAATTGCAAAAGAGTTGGATATAAAAATATATGCTATCGGAGTAGGTTCAAGAGGTTATGCTAACACGCCTTATACTATGGATGCGGATGGTGAATTATTATTTAGAAAAACCAAAGTGGATTTTGATGAAGAGTTATTAAAACAACTAACAGCGAAAACGGGTGGACTTTATTACCGTGCTACTTCGAGAAAGAAGTTGGAAGAAATCTATGATGAAATTAATGGGCTAGAAAAAACAAAAATAGAAGTTACAACTATCAAAAGATATAGCGAAGAGTTTTACTTGTTCGCATTTTTAGGAATTGTATTTTTAGTGTTAGAAATATTATTACGGTATACTGTTTTTCGTACGATTCCTTAATGTAATAATTTTGAATGATGCGTTGGAGTTAAGATATATTTTAGAAAACTCCACCCCCCGCCCCCGCCAGCGGGGGAGAGCATTGTGGAATAATTTAAAGTAAGTTGCTAAAAAAATAGCACAATATTTTCCCCCGCTGGCGGGGGCGGGGGGTGGAAATTACCATTTTAACCTATGTTTCGATTTGAAGAAATAGAAAATCTATATGCATTTGGACTCCTACCAATTTTGATTGGTGTGTTTATATGGATGTGGTATGCACGGAAGCGAACGATGGAAAAATTTGCAGATGCAAGTTTGTTCCAACAACTCGTTCCTGAGTTGAGTCAATATAAGCATAAGATAAAATTTGCATTATTGATGCTCGGACTTTCCGCATTAATTATCGCTTGGTCCAATCCACAATGGGGAGCAAAGAGAGAAAAAGTAAAACGAAAAAGTGTAGATGTATTTATTGCATTAGATATTTCGGAAAGTATGTTGGCTACTGATATTTCTCCCAACCGATTGGATCGTGCAAAAAGATTCACTCAAAATTTAGTTGAAAAATTAAAAGGAGAAAGAATCGGTACTATCATATTTGCAGGTAACTCCTATTTGCAAATGCCATTGACGACGGACTATGCTGCTGCGCAACTTTTTCTTAAAAGTACAAATACTCGAATGGCTGCCACTCAAGGTACTGCCATTAGCGAAGCGATAGATTTGGCGGAACAATCATTTGAACAAAATAATAAACAACATAAAGCGATGGTCATTATCTCCGATGGGGAAGACCATGACGGCGAAGCAATTGCGAGAGCGAAAGCTGCGAATGAAAAAGGAATGTTGATTTTTACCGTTGGAGTAGGGACGACTAAAGGTAGTCTGATTCCTACTGAAAATCTTGCAGGAATTCGAGATTATAAAAAAGATAAAAATGGTAAAGCGGTAAGAACTGCTCTTAATGAACAAATGTTATCTGACGTTGCGACCGCAGGTGAAGGTGCTTATTATAATATCACGGATGGAGATAAAATAATTACCGCACTTCAAAATAGTATTTCCAAAATGGAAAAAAGAGAATTTGAAGCTCGGTCATTTACGGAGTATGAAAGTTATTTTCAATGGTTTATATTTTTAGCGTTGTTGTTTATCGTAGGTGAGTTTTTTATTTCTTATAGAAAAAATAAATACTTGAAGGGGAAAGAAATTTTTTAGAAATTTCTTCTATTTATAAAATTTGAATTCTACTATATCGTTTTTATTTTTATAAAAACTGAAAGGTAATTATTCAGCGAAGAGACCCCAACGGGGTCAAATAAAATAGCAAGGGGCATCGCCCCTTGTAAAATAAAAGAAGACGAAAAGCCCTGAAGGGGCGAAATATATTTATTACTGTTTCGCTCTTTCAGAGCTATCTTCTAACTTGTTTTTTACAAGGGGCGTTGCCCCTTGCTATTTTGTTAAACCCCGTTGGGGTTAGAATACTGAACAATTATCTGAAAGACACGAAGAGTCATCTATGTCAAGAATATTTAATTTTAATGTTATGAAAAAAATAATTCTTCTTTTATTAGTTGGTCTTATTACTCAAATTTCAATAGCACAATCCACTCATAAATTGCTTCGCAATGGTAACTCTGCTTACGAAAAAGAAGACTATGCCACAGCAGCCGAAAATTATTATAAAGCATTAGAAAATGATCCTTCTAATGTAAAAGGTAAATTCAATCTTGGAAATGCGACTTATCATTCTGAAGGATTTGATGAAGCGGTTCTACACTTTTCAGCGGCAGCGGAATTGGCTAAAGACGATGTTACTAAATCTAATGCGTATTATAATTTAGGAAATACTTATTTTCAAAAAGCGCAAGCGGAAGAAGGAAAAGGTTTAGAAGAAAGTATAGAAGCTTATAAAAATTCTTTGCGATTAAATCCTAATGATATTGATACGAAGAAAAATTTAGCGTTGACGCAACGACTTTTACAACGTCAGCAACAGCAACAAAAACAGCAGCAACAGGAACAAGACAAAGAACAGGACAAACAAGATCAGCAAGAACAACAGCAGCAACAACAAGAACAACAACAAAATGAATCAGGTGAAAATGAGGAAGATAAAAAACCTGAATCTCAAGAGGAACAAGCTGCTAAAGATTTGAATAAAGAGGAAGCGTTGGAGTTATTGAAAATTATGGAAGAGGAAGAAAAGAAGGTGCAAGAGAAATTACAAAAGGCGAGAGGTGATGGTAAGAAACCTGAGAAGGATTGGTAGGGGATAATTGAAAATGAAAAATTGAAAATTAATTTTTATGAAAAGAATATTAAACTTCACATTTATAGTATTGCTATTTACATTTTCAACTCAGGCGAGAGTAAGTGATACTGAACCAGAATTTTTAGTAGAGGTAAGCAAGACTTCTGTATTGCTTGGAAATTATATTGAAGTAGTTTTTACATTAAAGAATGCTTCGGGGAATAATTTTGAAGCACCTACTTTCAAAGGTTTTGATATTGTCGGAGGTCCAAATCAGTCGAGTAGTTTTAGTATGATGAATGGAGTGACGACTCAAAGTATGTCGTACTCGTATTATCTTCAACCTAAAGATATTGGGAATCTTTTTTTAGAACCTGCATTCATTAATGCGGATGGAAAAACTTTAGAAACGCAACCTATCGAAATTATTGTTTTAGAAAACCCTGATGGTATTATTGAAAAACCAAAACGAAATGATTCTCGAATGGAATTATTTAATTTTCCAAATGACGACTTTTTCAATATGCCAATGCCTGATGATTTTTTTAATTTACCAGAAAGAAAAACTCCGAAGGAGTTAGAAGAAGAAAAGAAAAAGAAAGATGGTAAAAAGAAAAGAAAGATTTATAAAATATAATTTTTTACCGCAGAGTAACTCTGCGGTAAAAAAATAAAATAAAAGACTTGAGACGATTAATATTTTCATTATTGATATTCGGTTTTCCTATTCTTTTAATGGGGCAAAGAGATATTACTTTTACTGCCGAACCTAATGCTAAAAGAGTAACTGAAAACTCAGACTTTACTATTTCCTTTAAGTTGACTAATGCCGAATTCTCAAAATTCACTCCGCCTGAATTTAGAGGATTTAATCAAGTGGGTAATCCTAGACAATTAACTAATGGAACAAAATTCAATGGAAATAGAAGTTCATCCTCTACAATTATTTATCATATCATATCTAAAAAAGCTGGCAAATATATCATCCCCGCCGCTACTGCTATAGTGAATGGAAAAACCTTGAAAACAAAACCATTCACCATCGAAGTAGTCAAAGGAAGTAAGAAGCCCGTAGAGGAATTACCAGAAAGTTATCAATATTTTATTAGAGCAGAACCTAGCGATTCCACTCCCCGAATAGGGCAACAAGTCATCGTTGATTACAAATTATATTTCATCAATAAGGTAGCCTCTTTTGATTTTGGAAAATTTCCAGAATTTAAAAACTTCTATGTTCCTTCAGGCAAAGACAATCTCCGTGACTTCAGTTATAATATTGAAAAAGAAGAAATAGATGGAATAATGTATTCCACTAAACTTTTAAAAAGAATAGCTATCTATCCTCAAAAAGAAGGTGTTATTGAGATTGATCCTATGATAGTTCGTCTTGGAATTAAAGAGAGAACTAGTAATAATTTTCGTTTTCAGCGAGTCCGTTATGTTGATTATGTAGTAGATTCTTTCCAACTAAATGTTATCCCTTTTTTACCTAATGAAGAACCTGCTGATTTTACAGGTGCAGTTGGTAAATATAAAATAGTCGCCAATGTCGATAAAAGAAAAATGACAACTGACCAAGCTGTTATTATAACAATGAAAGTGCAAGGCTATAGTGATATCAAAAGAGTAAAAGCTCCAAAGTTAGATTTGGGTGACGATTTTGAATTGTACGAACCAACTATTTCAGGAGAAAAAACTTTCGAATATAGAGGACAACTTATAGGAGAAAAAACAATTGAATATCAAGCACTTCCGCTTCGTCCAGGGAAATATACAATTCAACCGAAGTTTACTTATTACGATACTGATAGTTTGAAATTTCTTACAATCGTTAGTGAAGCTGTACAATTAGAAGTTACTCAAGGAAGAAAAAAACGAACCTCTAGCATCGTACAAAATAATGTCAAAAAAGAAATAGAATTTTTACCTAACAGTACTTCTACAAGTTTTAGTCAAAAAGATAATTTCTTTTTTGGTTCTCCTTTCTTTTGGATTTTGACGGTGCTTCCTTTTTTGATTTTGGGTGGTGCATTGGTGTATCGTCAGCAACAACTCAAAAAAGGAGATGTAGATTTGGATGTACTAAAAAGTCAAGGTGCGCAATCTGTTGCGATTCAAAAATTGGCAACTGCGGAAGCATTTAAAAATGAAAATAACTCGAAGAGTTTTTATGATGAAATTTCAAAAGCTTCTTTTGGTTATGTTGGTGATAAATTAAATATTCCACTTTCTGAATTATCTAAATCTAATATTCAAGAAAAATTGCAATTGCTTAATGTTAGCCAACAATACATTGACGAGTTTATAAAAATTATCAAAACTTGTGAAATGGCACTTTTTGCAGGTATGGATAATTCGGCAGCAATGCAGGAAACGTATGATAGTGCGAAGGATGTTATTACTAAGATTGAGGAAGAGTTGGGAAGAGGGGAATAGGGATTTGAGAAGTTTGTCTCGGTTTTAAAATGAGATGACGAGTTAGCTTTTTTAACGATTTATCTGAATAGGGGAATAAGGGAAGACGGATTTGAGAATTAAGAAGTTTGACGAATTAATTTATACTTACTTCGTAAGTGTATTGTTTTTTTATAAAAATAGAAAACCCAAATCTTCATTTTGAAGATTTGGGTTTTATTTTTGTATTCAATTTATAAATGCAATTTTTTGAATTGGTTAAAATAAGAAAAGGAAAAACACACAACTAATCCTGAAAAATTAAGTTTCTTATTTTAAAATATAACAAGACACTTACGGAGTAAGTACCTAAGTAGTTCGCTATAATTGAAATGTAACAGGAAGCGTATATTGAATTCTAATAGGCTTTCCTCTTGACTTACCAGTAACGAACTTTGGCATAGACTTGACAACTCGTACTGCTTCATTTCCACAGCCACTTCCTATATCACGAAGTATTTTTATATTAGAAATCGAACCATCTTTCTCTATTATAAATTGTAAAACCACTTTACCTTCTATTCCACTATCTTTAGCTTCGTTTGGATATTTAATATTGGAATAAAGATATTCCAACATCTTCCTTTGGGAACAACTTTTTAATTCGTTTTTGCCTAAACCTTGATTTTCACAACCTGGGAAGCGAGGCATGTCTTCTACGACTTTAAAAATTTCTTCTTCTACAGGTTCCTCTACTATTTCCTCTTCTTCTTCCTCTTCTTCTATATCTTGATCTACAAATGTAAGAGCGACTTCTTCTATATCATCTAACAAAAATATAACATCAAGTGTATATTGAACTCTGACAGGTATTCCTTTTTGTTTTCCTGGAATCCATTTTGGCATAGCGTTCACAAGGCGAGTAGCTTCTTCTCCGCAACCTCCACCTATATCATGAACTACTTTAGGGTTATTTATCGAGCCATCTTTTTCTATTACAAATTGTAAAAACACTTTGCCTATTATTTCATTTTGTGTAGCGACTTTAGGATATATGAGGTTAGAGTTAATATATTTTAATAACGCTTTCTCGCTACAATTCTTTAATTCATTTTTGGTTAAACCTTGATTTTCACAACCTGGGAAGCGAGGCATATCTTCTACGACTTT
>JALZVK010000302.1 GCA_023301005.1 Saprospiraceae bacterium
AATTCATAAGTACCTGCTGCCAAGTTATTAAGATTCTGAGTATCTAAACTATCGGGTAAACTTACCCAGTCAAAAATATAGGGTGGTGTTCCCCCTTGAACATCTAGCTCAATGACACCACCCATATTACAATCAGGAATTACTGTGAAATTAAGTTCCAAAGTTGTCGCAGATTCAATGGTGAAGCAAGACTGACCTGCTACACAATCATTATCATCTGCGATTATCAAACAATAGTCTCCCGCAGGTAAACTACCATTTTCAAATTCTTCGAAACCATTCGTTATTATTGTATCAGCGTTACCGCTGAATGCTATATCATAATTTACTGTAAATGTTACTGAACCATCATCTACTCCAACACATGAAGTTGCAGTACTGTCGATAATAGTTATATCCGCAGGTGGAATATTATCTGTCAAAGCAAATGTATAAACTAGCTCACATGCAGGAGTATCTATATCGGTAATCGTTACCACATATACTCCAGATGAAAGGTTTACACCTGTTGCCACGCCACTATCCCAACTATAACTATAATTTCCACTTCCGCCAGTTACATTTATTGTCACTTCACCATTACTCATTTCACAATCAGGAATTTGATTAATAGTAATCGTTGCATCTAATGTAGTATTCTCATCTACTGTAACCATGATTACATTTGGACAATTAGGATTGGCAGGATTGGTTACTGTTACAAAATGTACACCTGCTGTTAAGTCTGTTCGTTGGTCAGCAGTTGAGTTATCTTCCCATATATAACTTAATGAATCAGGAGATAAAATTGCAGTTCCATCTGCTTGTCCACAAGTTGCTGCAGTTGTCATCGCAGTAGCATCGGGCCCATCTGAATTTTGTATTATCAAGAAGACTGAATCCGAGCAAGTCGGATTGGTGTTACTTTGAATTAAAATGGAATATCCTCCAAATGGTAAACTATCTCTTGCAAAATCTTCTCCTAATGATATCCCTAAATCAGGACTCCATGTAAAAGTATAATTACTTGGATTGTTAGTTAAGTTGATAGTAGCTTGACCAGTTGCATTACCACATGAAGTTTCAACTGTAATCAAACTTCCTATTTCTATTCCACAATCGCATGGAACTATTTCTATTATAAATTCAGATGTATCTGTACAACCTTCTGCATTTTCTACAACTAGCATATAGTTGGTTGTTTGGAATGGTGCAACATAGATACTATCTGTAGAACCGATGGATGCTCCATTTTCAAACCACTCTTTTATCACACCTGTAGAGTTATATAAAAGAATCGAATCACCTGCACAGCTCGTTCCAGGGTTGCCGATTACATCTGCAACTACTCCTGCATTTACTCCTACAGTTACAGAATCAACCGCAGTACATCCTAATGAATCCGTACCTGTAACTTGATAAACAGTTGGTATTAAAGGCATTATCGTAATGGAAGCCATATTTCCAATAACCGTATTAGATGTTATATTTTCCCAAACATAACTATCTGCTCCACTTGCTGTCAATGTCTTTTCATCACCACTACATATAAAAGAAGTAGAAGTCGATGAGATTACAACTGTTGGTGCAGCTAAAGTTTGAATCACAACATCAGCAGTATCAAAGAACCCTGGAGATGCCATATCTTCTACTATTACTTGATAATTATATATACTTGATGGAAGACCATTACTAAATGTAGGATTAGGAATATCATATCCACTTAAATTTCCAGTTGTAGGATTCGCTGCATCTTCTAACCAAACATAAGAAGTACCTCCTGATGCAGAAATAGGTATCATCATATCCGCACATATTGTCGAATCGAAGGGTTGAACTGTTGCAGTAATTCCAGTACCTATTTGAACATCAATAGAATCAACTCCTGTACATCCCGAAGCACTTGTAATCGTAACTGTATATTGAGTATCCATTAATGGAGACGCTATTGGATTTGCACTTGTCGCATCATCCAAAGTTGAACTTGGTGACCAACTATAAGTGTATGGAGCAAATCCTCCATTGACAGTAGGCGAAAGTGTTGTACTTCCATTAGGTTGAACAAATACCATTGGTCCGCCATCTACCGTAATTCCTAATGCTCTTATGATACTCACCGTATCTCGATTTACAGTACCACAGCTTGGTCTTGTCGTTTCTAAAATATATTGTAAAGTATCTTGCGTGGCTGCATTGTGGTTGACCGTTACAATTGGGTCAGGAATATTAGTTGCACTCAAGTCACTTGTTGATGCAGGCGAAATTGCTAACCAATTAAATGTATAACCGCTAGTATTTCCACAAGCAGGATCTCCTATATTGGCAATAATTGTAGCAGGTGCCGTTTCACAAAATATCTGATCATCACCCGCATTAAGTAATTGTGGTTCACCAAGAGGCATTTCGACATTTTCACAAATATTTAAACCTGTCGAATCAATTCTAACAATAATACCACATACTTGACTATGACTTACTGGAAATGAATGAGCAAATGGCAAAATTGAATTTGCTGCTATTGGTCCATTTTCAGTTATTGTTGTAATTAGAGGATCTCCAGTTGTTACACTATTAGAAGCATCTGCATCAAAATAGAATTCTACATCAAATGAACTAACATTCAATATTGTCCCATTATTCATGATAGATCCATTAATCAATATAGTTTCTTCATCAACTCCTGTACAAGTACTCGTGTAATTTGAAACTAAATAACTCAATGTATTTTGCTGTACTGGTATATCAGTCAGTTGACCATTATTGATAGACGTAACTGCATCTACCTCACAGATAGTACTTGATACAACACAGGTCAATTCTTTTCTTTGAATAGTATTTAATCCTGCTGCTAATGATAATACATCACAACTTAGATCAGGACTTGTTATTGAAAATGAGAAAACAGCCGAATCACCTAGAACTAGTCCTGTTGGCATATTCCAATAAAGTGTTTGGAAATTTCCATTCACTTCTATATCGGGTTCTGGTAAAATCCAACCTCCAGGAGTAATCGCTACTGTTGTGTTCGCATCATAAGTCACAAACTCAGGTAACAAAACAAAAATCAAATCCGCTGTATCTGTTGGAGTCGTAGTAAGATTAGTAGTAGAGATTGTTAATGTAGAACTACTGTTAGGTATGATTACACTACCATTTGTAAATTCTACATCGAAGATTTTATTTAAACCTGCAGCAGCTCCATTAATTTCAATTGGGAGTGTTTCCCCTGATTCAAAATTGGTAGAATCACCACAATTTTTTAAACCTTGAAAAGCATAATAAGAAATAGAACCACTTAAGAAATCACAATCTGTATCAAATCTATATCGAATCACTATCTCATTAGAATCTGTTGGATTAAGTGGATCGAATCCTCGTAAACCATTAGCATCTAAGTAGGAATTTATATTTGAGAAATCAGAATATTCATAAATATTTCCTTGACTAGTTGTTTCTACAAATACAGGATCTACTGGTATTGGTTGAAAAGCTGCGCCTGATGGATATGCAAATTCAAAACTTCCAGGGACGAAATTTGCACCATTCATTGGTAAAATGAATTGAGTTCTTGCATTAAAGACTGTTCCCAAATCTGTATTTCTTAATAAAATCGCAATTGTATTGGTATCACAAATATCTGGATCAACTGTAGGTTGTTCTATAATATTAGCATCAAGGAATGGATCAAGCGTCGTAACATTTAATGCTAAAATATCATCTACACATGGAGCATATAATTCTGGAGTCCAATCAGGTTCTTCAAAGGCAATACAATTATATCCAACTCTTGCATTGAAGTTAGTAGCGCCACATACATTTACTAATGCTTTGACTCTTACTACATTACATATATCATCAAAAGTCGCTGTTGCATTTCCTACTTCTAAACTATTTGCGAAAGCGTAAAAATTATTTCCTACTGTTCCATAAGGTACGACCGTAAGAGGAACTATAGATGTAGGATTTGTAATATCTTCCATAGACACTACTTGAATACTTCCCGAAGGATCTTCTATAGAAAACCATGACAATCCTGCTTCTCCAATAAATGAAGTATTACAAAATTGAACGTCCCAAAAAGCCGTATCTCCTGCTAAATTAAAATTAGGATTAGACGCAGAAGTAATATTCAACGATGGTGGATCAGAGTAAAAAATATCATTCACTTGTGAATCTACTATTTGTTCCGAACAACTTCCATCACCTATATCAGTTGCATAAAATCTATCTTTAAAATATAATTGAGGGAAAAAACTATAACTATTATCTCCATTGGCACTTCCCATTTCAGATTGGCAATTAGGAGTAATAATAATTCTATAACTAAATGCATAACTCTGTACATTATTCAATGCTGGTACATATTGTAAGGTATCAAATATCGCTACATAATGTCCATTATCAGAAGGTGAAAAACTTTTTACTGGGAAATAATTATTTCCATGAACAGGGTGACCTGGAATTGAAATTTCAGGAGAGAATGTACCAAACGATTCCAATATCGCAGGATCATAATCAAATACTATAGAATCAATTCCTATCGCTTGACGGAACTCCATTCCAAACCAATCTGTAAAACCATTGTTAATGGTTATCAGATTATAATCTAAAAATTTCTCTTCACAACCTACTGGGAATGCACTACTACTTGGGAAATTTACAATCGTTTGATTTTTAGCAACTGTAAATACATCTCCGAAATGATCACATGCTTCCTCTACTCCATCAACTACTCCATATCCCCAACCTCTTAGATTAGGTACAGTTGTAAATTTAGTCGGATAAGGTCCATCTGGATTAAGTGAGAAATTTCCAATAAACTCAATCGTATCATTGGGTTGTAACGTCAATCCTAAACCAGTCAGACAATTATGTAAATCAAATGTTTGTACTTGAAGACTATCAATTGTTTGTATTGTTAAATCTGTAGAAGTAATGTTACAAAAATGTTCATTGCCTCCATTTGTAAAACGAACAACTCCAGTATCAAACAAAAAGGTCTGAATACTATCTGTGCTTCCATCGGCATTTTCATAACTTATTACAACTCCCAAACTGTCATTCAACGGAGTATCTCCAACAACATTTACTAATTCCATTTCGATACTATCACATGAAATAGCTACTTTTTTATTAGCTAATGCTGGATCAAAATTAGTAGCATAAGTTGCATCAGTATAACCAAAAGTTGTTCGATTAACTGCAAACGATTTGGTGGCTACACCTACTGGACAAACAAAAGTGTTAGGAGGACATGGCGGCATTAATGCGTGCAACTTAGGTCCTTGTAAGGTGTCACAATTCCAGATATGACGACAATCACATGGTGGACAATAGTAAGCAAATTCATAAGGGAATTTTGCAATATCCAACTCCGCTGTACAATCAGCAGTAAACGCTAAAACAACTTCATATTCACCTGCGATAAATGGTGTAAATGCCGCATCAAAAATCAAAGTCAATGTATCATTACTAATATTATCACTTAACAAAGGAATTGGAACTGTTCCATTATTTCTTATTAATAGTATTTCACTTATTGTTGGAGTTACACCTGTAGGCAATTTTAGTTTCACTTGAAATTCCTCTTGACCATTACAA
Organism: Saprospiraceae bacterium; assembly: GCA_023301005.1. GTDB lineage: Bacteria > Bacteroidota > Bacteroidia > Chitinophagales > Saprospiraceae > CAJQQY01. Next base: position 5,581 of record JALZVK010000302.1, read on the forward strand.
TCTTTTCCAAACGAACTTATAGAACGCTCTACTACTTGTCGAATAAAGAAAGTGTCTTGCTCTACAAAAGCATCAACATCTCCTTCTGTACTTGTATTGGAACTTTTATTATTAGGTCTGAAATAATTTCCTCTTAATCTTACCACTCTCTCATTACAGAGATTATCATAATCAACTCTTGCACTAAAACTTGTTCCTAAATTATTTTCACATTCCAAATCACTAGGATCAGAAACGGCACAATCAACATCATAATTTATCGTTACTTCAAATGCTTCCCCTACTGCTAAATCATCAAAAAATCCATCACTATCTAAATCATCTAATCCACCTACTCCATCTGGGTCAGTTGCAAATAAAGGATTGTTATCTATCAAAATCATTGAACCAGTCAAAGGTATCACGATTCCAGCTATGGTAATTTGGGAAATATTATACCCTAAATCATTAACATCAAAGTTAGTCCCAAAACCAATACCTGCTTCTAAGTTTAACATCGCTCCAAATCCTGGATCTATTTCAACTCCATTATTTGTAAATGTAACTGTACTCACTCCAGGTTGACAATACCCTGCAAAAACATTAGGAATACTTCCTGAATCTTCTACTTCTACATTAGCACTACCTTGTCCGATTTGAACAAAATCAGATGTTGTAATGGTATTACAATAACGACCATCACAACCCCATGATATATTATGAATTGATGCTCTAGAATCTATACAACTCAACAAACATATGTTTTCAGTAATAGTAACTGTTTCATTTGGATCAAAAAATACATCTCCATTTCCTGCTCCACCACCAACTGTATTATTTACAAAATAAGAACCATCAATATTAGCTTCTACTAAAGTATCTCCTGAGACTTGAACCGTCTTAGTTAATGTCAAAGGAATACCATTCACTTCTACACTTGATACAAAAATCCCACTACCTTGAGTATTAGTGTAATCTAAATCTTTTATAAATCCATCTAATCCTGAGTTAGTTACCACAACCTCTCTTGTAAAACAATCTCCTACTCTTGCAGCACCATTGGTATTATTGACAACAGCAGTTAAAGATGGAATTGCAAATGCATCTTTATATTCAGTATTAACATCACTCTCTTGCAATGAGTTACCACTCATCGTATAATCAAAGTTCCAGATGTTATGTACTTGTATTGCATTATTAGTAGTCAATGTATCTATGAATTCACATTTTGCAGCAATAGCAAAAGTTATGTCTACCTCTGTAATACCAGATGGTCCCATATCGGGAAGTCCGAAAATGGGTTGAGAAGGGTCAGCTCCACTTGTCAATGTAATTCCTGCAGATGTTTGCGCAGTAATCAATTCAACAAATTCTACTCCTTTAAATAAATCTAAAGCAGCAACAATGCCCTCTCTAGCATCGGGCGTAAGTCCATTGATACTGACGGTAACCGTTGCAGTATCTGGATCACCACATATATTCAAAAAGTCGGGAACCGAAGTAGGACTTGAAAAACCTACTTGGAGATTATCTTGAGCTTTAAGATTAAGAAAGGGTAAAAGTAAAAATAGAAAGACTGTAAAAATGTGTTTAAATTCCTGATTCATCTATGTACAATTTTAATAGGGAATTCATTTAATGAACATCATTAAATAATTCCCTAAAGGATTATTATAGGTGCATAAAAAAAAATCTAAACCAATTTACTTGTGAGTTTCTACAAAGTGTACTTTATAGAAATTTGGTAAGCTGGTTTAGATTCTCTTTTTCTTACTTATGATTTGTCTAAAATCGTACCAAGATGTAAGGAGTAATTAACAGTTTTACATATAATTTATTTTTTAAATGTTTTTATTTTTAAATATATAATAAACTCATTTACAATTATTTTAATATTTAATAAAAAACAAATAGGAATAAATCAATGATTTATTCCTATTTATAATATTTTAAAAAAATCTAAAATTTGATTCTAATTCGAATCAAGTGTTCAATTTCAATCTAAGCCTTTTTACTCACCAACATCTTTATCTTAATTCCCAACGCTGCAAATAATAAAGTCATAAATGGACTTAACCAATTGAATATGGCGTAAATAAAATACTCTGCAACTGAAACGCCGAGTACACCACTTTGATAAGCACCACAAGTATTCCACGGTACCAATACCGAAGTTACTGTCCCTGCATCTTCTAATGTTCTACTCAGATTTTCAGGAGCTAATCCTTTTTCTTCATAAGCTTTTGAAAACATTTTCCCTGGTACTACAATCGCTAAATATTGATCGGACGCAGTTATATTTAAAGCCAAACAACTCGCTACCGTACTTGCAAATAATCCAAAAATAGAATTTGACAAACTTAATAATGCAGCACTAATTCTTGATAATGCACCTATCGCATCCATCACTCCTCCAAATACCATCGCACATATAATCAACCAAATCGTACCCAACATTCCAACCATTCCTTTTCCTTTAAACAAATCATTTAACTCCGCACTTGAAGTCTCTACTGATGTACCAACGGTCAAAGCATTCATGACTCCTTTATATGCAGATTTAAAAGTTAGAGATTCTTCTCCTCCAATTTTTGCAATCACATCAGGTTGTGCGATGATTGCTACGACACCTCCTAACAATGCTCCTACAAGTAACGCCACTAAAGGTGGCGCTTTTTTATAAATTAAAAATATCACAAATGCTGGTACTAAAAACAAAAATGGTGAGATATTAAATGCTCCATCTATTGCTGCTAATTTATCAGTAATATCTGGCGCACCTGTTGTATCCAAACTAAATCCTATCAATAAAAATATCACAAATGTAACTAAGATAGAAGGTATCGTCGTCAACGCCATATATTTGATATGGGTAAATAATTCTGCTCCAGCCATTGCGGGAGCTAAGTTGGTCGTATCAGAAAGCGGAGATAATTTATCTCCAAAATATGCTCCTGAAAGAACTGCTCCTGCTGTCATTCCTAGTGAGATACCTAAGGAACTTCCAATTCCAATTAATGCGATTCCAACTGTTGCGGAGGTTGTCCACGAACTTCCTGTTGCTAAAGAAATGATAGA
>JALZVK010000303.1 GCA_023301005.1 Saprospiraceae bacterium
ATACAGTCTTGATTTTTTTGTAACTTTTTTTATCAAGAAAAAAAGTTAAGTTAGAAGATTTACATATTGTGCGTAACATGAGTTAATAATTGTTCTTACAAATTGATTTTAAGAATTCGATAATTTTAATTTTTCATTATTAAATTTTCAATTCCCATTCCTTACCTTTGCATTAATTATGATTTTTATAAAAAAAATAAAAACAGTTGGATTATTAATAATGATGCTTTGGACTTGCCAAGTGATGTCCCAAGGTGGAGGTAATCCATTTGAATTACAACATCGAATAGATGAAAAAGCAAAACTTTCAGGACTGTCAGATGTGGTAGAAGAAGCACCTATAAATACAACAAATCAAAATCCTTTCGAAGTAATTAAAAGTGCTCCCAACGAAAATAGTGTAATAGCATCTGCCGCAATAAAAAACGAAAAAGTAAAAACAACTTCTCAACAACCGATTAAGAAAGGTAATGACAACTTTCTCTTTTTGTTGACACTTACCATATTTGCGAGTTTAACATTGATTGCTACTCTATATCGATCTAATCTTATAAAAGCATATCGAGCATTTGCAAATGAAAATGTAATGAGAATGCTTCATCGTGAAAAAGGTACTTCTTCATATTTTCCTTATTACATCTTATATCTATTTTTTGTATTTAATGCAGGAGTGTTTCTTTATTTAATGTTGAGGTATTATGATGTAATGTCTCACATTTCAAATTTGAACTTATTACTCTATACGACAGGAGGTGTGGCACTAGCACTTTTTTTAAAACATACTGTTATCAGAATGATGGGAATGATATTTCCTCTTCAAAAAGAGGCGAGTATGTATAATATGACTATAACTATTTTTGGAGTAGTTTTAGGTGCATTTCTTATAGTGTCAAATATTGTCGTTGCTTATGCACAACCTCCGATTATTCCATTTTTTATATACTTTACTTGGGCAATAATTGGTGCAATCTATCTTTTTCGAATGATTCGAGGGTTATCTATTAGCACAAAGTTTTTAAATGGTAACTTTTTTCATTTTTTTATTTACCTTTGCACTGTCGAAATCGCGCCTGTACTGATATTGTGGAAAATAATAGAAAGTGGAGCAGGAGTAGTTCAATAAGTTTTTATAGAAATTGTCTTGTCGGTAAGCATACATCGACTAATTTCAGAAGAAAAAAAACATTTTTGAATGTCATCAAATGGTAAAGCAAAGGGGGAATCTTATAAGCGTATAAAGAGTATACTTATATCACAACCTAAACCGGAGAGATCTCCATACTTCGAACTAGAGGAAAAATACAATCTTAAAATTGATTGGCGTCCTTTCATACAAGTCGAACCAGTTTCCGAAAAAGAATTTAGAAAGACCCGTATTCGTCCTGACGAATATACTGCTATTATATTTACAGCTAAGGGTTCTATTGACCATTTCTTTCGTATGTGCGAAGAGATGCGTATCAAAATGCCACAAGACACAAAGTACTTTTGTCTGACGGAAGCAATCGCAAATTATTTACAGAAATTTATAGTTTACCGTAAGCGAAAAGTATTTGCAGGGAAACGAAAAGTAACTGACTTGAAAGCTTCATTTATGAAGCATAAAGAAAAAGAAAAGTTTCTTTTGCCTTGCTCTAATTTAGGTTCAAAAGCTGTAGTTGCTTTCTTGGAAGAACATGAGTTCAATTGGAAAGATGCAATGATGTATAAAACTGTTGCTGCCGACTTATCTGATTTGGAAGATGTAACTTATGATGTGTTAGTTTTCTTTAGCCCTTTAGGTATTCATTCTTTATATGAAAACTTCCCAGACTTTAAACAAAACCAAACACGGTTAGCCATTTATGGGTCAACAACTCAAAAAGCAGTTGAAGAGAAAGGATTAAAAATTAATATTCCAGCTCCAGCTCCAGATACTCCTTCGATGACAATGGCATTGAAAAAATATTTAGAACATTCTAATAAGAAGTAACAAGTCAATGAACTTGTTCAACAAATCGAAAAATATTAAAGAAGGGTTGGTGTTTACACCAGCCCTTCTTCAATTTAAAATCATCTTCAAAAAAGAATCATGATTTTGATAAATGATATTCAACAAAAAATAAAACAACCACTTCCAGGTCGAGAAGCTCAACTTAATATGGCTCCAGGTTTGAGAAGACATTTTGTAGAAACACCTGATGATGCAACTGTCGCTTGCGTAATGTTATTGTTATACCATAAAGATGAAGATTGGTATTTTGTTTTGATACAGAGAATGACTCATGAAAAAGATCGACATAGTGGACAAATTAGTTTCCCAGGTGGAAGGGTAGAGCAATCAGATATTTCGTTGGAAGCTTGCGCACTCCGCGAGACTGAAGAAGAGATAGGCGTTCCTCAAAGTGACATTCAAATGTTGGGTAGATTATCAGAATTATATATTCCAGTTAGCAATTACTTGGTACATCCGTTTGTTGGTTTTTTGGAAAATGAACCTCAATTCATTCCTCAACTTACAGAGGTAAAAGAAATTTTGGAAATACCAGTTTCGAAATTAATTGATATAGAAAATAAAAAGAAAATGGATATGAGAGGAGGACGTAATATAGTTTTGAAAAATGTTCCTTATTTTGATTTTTTTGGAAATGTAGTGTGGGGTGCAACTGCAATGATGTTGAGTGAATTTGAATATTTATTGAGCGATTCAAAATTATAACAATGCTCCGACGGAACTGGCATTTTATACTAGTACTTTTTTTAATCTTAGATATAGGTTATTCATTTTTGCAACATTTCTCCGTTGCGATAGATGGAGATTTAGCAGATATTATTATTCCTGCGGAAAGATATAAACCATTGATGAATGATCCCTTTGGGATGCAAGTTGTTTTGGAAAATGAAAAACATGCTTCACCTAATCGTTTTTTTGCACATTGGTTTACTTCTATTTATTTCAAAAACATTCCTCTCCTTTTACAAAAAATTGCAAGTCCAATTGATAGTGTTTATTTAGCTTGTGCGATAATTAAAACGATAGTGCAAGTTGGATTAATTTATTTGATTTCATTTTTTATCACAGGTAGAAAAAATTGGTTGGATAAAAATTTTCTAATTGTTGCGGCTTTAATCGCACCGCTATTTCATACCACAGGTTACTATCATTATATGGGCGTGATTGATGAGGCTACGACTTATGCATTATTTTATGCGTTGCCGTTAGGTTTGATATTATGGATTTTTTCGCCTATTTATAATCAGTTGTTTTTTAAAAAAGAAATCCAACGAAGTTGGTTAAGTATCATTTTCTTTTTTGTGATGTCAATTTATTTATCATTAAATGGACCGCTAAATCCAGCAGTTATTTTATTAATAATTGCATTGCTATTTTTAGCACAAGGCAGTTCTGTTTTTTTTACAAATAGAAAAGAATCTTTGCGAAGCAAAGTAGAAGGTTTTATAAATAAAATAGGAAAAGTCAATTTTGTATTGCTTACAATTTTTGGAATATTTTCATTGTATTCTTTTGTATTAGGATTTTATAACAATGAAGTTACATATTCGTTATCTATCTCCAAACGGTATTCCGTTTTACCAATTGGTTTATTTAATATGTTTACTCAGAAAGTAGGATTTCCACTTTTGCTCGGTATGATTATTTTAAATTTGATACTCATCAATCGACAAGAACCAACTACAGAATCAAAGAGAATATTAGCTTTTTTAAAATGGGTAGGCATCTTTGTTTTGATATATGTTTTGCTTTTACCGTTGGGAGGTTATCGAGAGTATCGACCTAATATCATTCGAAGAGATACATTTCTTCCAGTTACACTTTGTATATTTTATGCCTATGGCATCACTTCTTTTTTTCTAACGAAAAATATTTTATCCAAAAATAAAAAATGGTACATCAGTTTATTAGTAGTAATCGGATTGATTTTTACGTCTGTAGATCTTCCTAATTTTGATCATAATAAATGTGAAAGAAATGCTTTGGAAAAAATATCAATATCAGAATTAGAAGTGGTGGAATTAGACAATGATTGTTTTGTAATGACTTGGATAAAAGTAGACGAACCTGAATTCACAAGTACCAATAGTAAGATGTTGCAGATATGGAATATTACAAAAGAACCTAAATTATATATTCATAAGTCTCCGAAGTAATGTTGTTTTGAGAAGAGGGAAGAGAGACCGTTTTACTGAGAGAATAGAGATGAGGATTATTTTATCGATCTCTCCTCTCTGTTCTCTCTTCCTTCATCTAACTTTCCCCAGTTAAATTTTTCAATGCATTTTGAATCGCCTTTCGCTTTTCCTTTTTCTCAATCTCAATTGCAGGAGTAACTCTTTCCGCACAATCTTCAATAGGACATCTTTCACAAGTTTTATTTACGATTTTTTTATTGATAGTAGGATCATCAAGGAAAGAAATCTTCTCTTTCATTTCCTCATCAATTAATATTCCTATCGTTACACTTGTATTTAAATGTGGTTGAGGATACGCAGGGCGAGCTAATGTAAATACCAAATACTCATCTTCTGTACCATAATATTTTGAACGTTGGATACCTACAAACGTCCCAACATATTTCCCAACCTGTTGCATTTCATTCATATCGTTGAGTAGAGAGGTAGACAACCATCTTCGACAATAATGTTCTAACAATCCATTTCCGTGAGGATGATGTTTGTGATTGAGATGTAATTCTTTATCTAGATCAAAAATGTTTTTCTCTGTATCATGAATGGTGCGAAGGGAAAATAATTTTTGTAAACCAAAAAATTCAGGAAGAAGACTCGTTAAGCGATGATAAAATATTTCGGGCGAAGCGTTGTACTTTTCTTTGATTTGTAACAATGCTTCCGCATCCCATTTTTCTTTTTTAAAAAAAGAAGAAAGATCTTTCAATAAAGCTTCACGGGGAATAATAACCGATGCTGCAAAGTAGAACGCTTTATAATGATTTAAAACAAAGTCAAAAGAATCGGCACGAAATAGAGTAGAAGTATTAGCACGTTGTTTTAATTTTAAAATAATAAAACCGAGTTCCTTAGCAAATTGAAAAGTTCTTTCAATAGGATTTAGATTTTTATTAAGAAGGAATTTTTTTTCTTTTGGAATAAAAACAGAACGGATATTTTCTAATTCAGGATAATCCTTCATTCCATCTTCAATAATTGTATATCTATATCTTTTTTGTAAAATATAAATTAAAGCCGCTTCATCAATTCCACCTTCAGAAGGTAATTTATTTTTCTTTGAAAAGTCATCGACCTTCTTTTCTATCTCTTCAAAATAATTATAACGCATCTCCTGATAAGCCCTCATCGCTCCCGAAAAAAAATGAGCATCTAGCAAAGCATAGCTTCTTGATATTTCAACTAAAGTAGAAATAAATGCTCCAACTCTAATCGGAGCGTTAGCAATGATTTCTGTGATTTTTGAAAGTTCAATTCCAAATAAATCTAACGGCAACTCATTTAGAAAATTAGATTGTAACAATACTCCTACGGGAGCTAATTTTTTAGTAAGTACAGTAGAGGTTAGATGTTGTACATCTACATTTAATGCTTTTGCGAGTAATTCGATTTTATCAGTACGAGGATATTTTTTTCCTTTTTCAATCTCATTGAGGTAAGAAATAGAAACTCCAGATTGCTTTGCGAGTTGAGCAAAGGAAAGGTTTTGTTCTGTTCGTAATTGCCTTACTTTCAGTCCAAAAATTATTTTTTGATTTTGTGTTTTATTACTCAAGGGTTTCTTATTTCTGAAATTTAAAAAAAGATACCTGTTCAGCAATCTAACGTTGTTGGGCAAAGTTGTTAAGTTCTATTTAAATCATAGCCCCACGTTTTAACGTGGGAAGTAAATTAAAAAAGAGGAGGCTTTAGCCATACATAAAATATTTGTGTGTGGCTAAAGCCGAATTTTATTTCCTTTTTACACCGCACTAAAGTGCGGTGCTATAAGAACTTAATAATTCTGCCTGTTAGGGTCTTACTGAATAGATACTAAAAAAGTAAAAATATGAAATTTAAGTTGCGAATCTGCTACTTTCCGTAGGAAAAAAAAACTCCATTTTATGGAAATAGTAGGACGACTGTTATTAAAGATATTTAATAAATATTAGTATTTATTTGCATAGCTTTGGTGAAACTATATTACTCAATTAAATATTAAGTTCTTTCCCAAGAACTTACACAAAACAAAATATACCATGGTATTAAATATCAACGGAAAAGATTACACCGTCGAAGTCGAAGAAAATATGCCTTTACTTTGGGTACTTCGAGATGTGCTCAATATGACAGGTACAAAATATGGTTGTGGCGTTTCAT
>JALZVK010000304.1 GCA_023301005.1 Saprospiraceae bacterium
CTATGATATGGGTATTTTCAACATTTGTAACGAAACCAACCGACGACGAAACGCTTAGAAGTTTTTATAAAAAAATAAGACCTAGCGGAAGTGGTTGGGATGCAGTAATTCAAAAAGCAAATGCGGAAGGTGTAAATATCGTAAAAGAAAAAAGTCAATTGCCTTTGGAATTACTTTGTTGGGTCGTTGGATGTGTAACGGTTTATGGAGCATTGTTCGCTACTGGAAATTGGATTTATGGAAATACAACTCCCGCTATGATATTGACAGTTATAACTGCACTTGGTAGTATCTTCTTATTTAGAGCTTGGGGGAATCTGAAGGTGGATTAAGTAAAGGAAAATATAATAAAGTTAATACCAATCTATGATTAAAAACTATAAAAAGTTAGACTTAACGTTAAAATACATGTTGAATAATGAAAGTGAAGAAGGAATAGAAGCCATTTTCGAGAATATAATCTTATTTAGTCCTCTTGTTTTATTTTGTATTAATCTCTTTTTTCCAATAAGACTTTATTGATAATTCAAAAAACTAAAATTAGTTTTTCAAAATAACGTTTTAGTTTTCTACAAACTATATTTAGGTTCAATTAAAGAAAAATGGATAAATTCAAATTCCAAGGAGATTGGGAAACTAAAATTAAATTATCTGAATTTTCAAGATTTTCAAATCCTGATTTTTTTCTTTCATTTGAAAAAAAACTATAGGATAGATGGTATTTTCAAAATGATAATTCAGGATTTGAAAAATTTAAATCCTGACCCAGAAAAAAGCCAAATCAATGCAATTAATTTTCTTTTAGACTTAGAAAATCAAACTGAAATCATTAAGTCAGTTTTTAAATATATTAGAGATGTTGCCTATCCTGATATGCAATCTTATATTCCGAAAAAAGAATTTCCAGAACGATATCATGACTTGAAATCTATTGATGATTTATACTATGTGATTGGAGTCCAACATATTAACATTCATGATTTTTCGAAAGATGAATTTGCTCTTTATACAATATCATTTTATTCAACATTTAACTATGAAAGTCAATTAAATTTGACATTTCATAAAGCAAGAATTATAGACCATATTGAATGGTCAGATTTTCCATCTGAGAAAGTAGCTTTAGAAATTGGAATGAGAGTACTAAAAGAAGAAGAATATGAAGAGTATGCTGAAAGGGAAAAGGAAAATCAAATTGAGTTAATTATCTATAAGCCTCATCCAAAATATTGAAAGTTAAAGCCTTGGCAAATTAATGAGAATGCTAAATATCCTGGTAAATTATTAATGAAAGGAATGTATAAAGAATTGCAATCTTACATTGGTTCAAGTGAAAATGTAGAAGAACAAAAATCAGGATTTCTTTATACCATTGTAAGAAGTAAACGTAATGTTCCCAATTTTTTTCTAGAATATTTATTAGAAGAGAAACCAAAAGGAATAGAAGAACTTGCATCTTATGCTATTAGTCTTGAAGATAAAACAGTTTTTTTAAGACTATTAGATTTTGGGTTTGATATTAATGAAACTACTAAAGGTAATTCATTGCTAACAAGAAGAGTTAGTTCTTTAAAATATTACATTCTAGTCAAGTACGTTGAAAAAATAGAAGAAATTAAAAAAGATATTGAGTATTTATTGAAAATGGGAGCAGACCCAAATGTAGAGGGGAAACAATCAAAAAATACTTTTACAACTATTGAAGAAATTAAAGAAAAAGATATTCGTATTGAGGTAGAATCTTTTTTCTTTAGTCTATGTGAAAAATATGGAATTAAAGAAGAATAAGAACTCACCTTACAAAACATTCTACACCGTTAATAATTTGTTAATCAACCTCCTCCTCCCACCAAGCTTTCCCTTCCTCACATCTAATCCTACGATAATACTATTTACAAATTGGAATAATTATATTGTGACGAACGTTCATATTCGTATGTCAAAACCATTGAAAACACTATTCTAAATTTATAATTTATGAAAAACACACCAAGCTATTTACTACTCGGAATTCTAACAATTTTATTGTTTAGTTTTTGCAATAAAAAGAATTCACAACTGTCCAATAAAAAGACCAACACCTCTATGACAACAAACGATTATACTGCTGAATGGAAAGAGATTGATTCCCTACAAAATCAAGGTTTACCTAAATCCGCTTTGGAAAAATTAGATGTTCTTTATAAAAAAGTAAAAAAGAAAGATGACCATCCTCAGATTGCTAAGTGCTTGATGTATAAGGGGAAATATATGGTTCAGTTGGAAGAAGATGGATTTGTAAAAGCATTGAATTACTTAGTAGAGGAAGAGAAAAATGCAGCTATGCCATTGAAGGCAATGTTGCAATCGATGCTAGGTGAACAGTATAGTATGTATGTCAATCGTAATTATTATCGAATGAATAATCGGACAGAAGCGCCTGATTTTAAAACCGATGATATTCGAACTTGGACAGTAGGTCAACTCTCTTCCGAGAGTAATAATTATTTTTTAAAATCTGTAAATGATAAATCGACTCGTAAGATAAATATCAAAAATTGGGAAGCGATTTTAACTCAAGAAGAAAACTCAGAACAACTCCGACCGACTTTATATGATTTCTTAGCGCATCGAGCTTTGAATTTTTTGATGAATGAAAGTAGTTATTTGACGGAGCCAGTTTATAAGTTTTATATAGAAGATGAAGTGGCGATAGGAGATGCTAATGCATTTGTTAATCATAAATTTGTCACTAAAGACTCTATCTCTACAAAATATCAAACCATTTTATTATTTCAAGAAATCATTCAACAACACTTAGATGATGAGACACCTGAAGCATTGATTGATGTTGATTTAAAACGACTTCGATTTGTCAAGTCAAATGGTGTGATGGATGGAAAAGATGAGTTGTATTATCAATCATTAGAACGTTTACAAAAAAAATATGAAAGCCATTCCGCTTCGACAGAAGTGCTTTATCAAATGGCTCGATATTACTTCGATAAAGGAAATACTTACCAACCGAATCCAGATGAAACTGGAAAGTTTGATTTAAAAACGGCTTATGATTTTTGCGCTCAAGCCATGAATCAAGCAAAAGATTCTTATGGCGCAAATCAATGTGCGAATTTACAAACTCAAATATTACGAAAGAATTTGATTGCTCAAATGGAGCAAGTTAATTTGCCCAATGAACCGATGTTGGCTTCTATTGCTTATAAAAATGTGGACAAGGTTTTTCTAAAAGTAGTTCGTATAGAGGAGAAAAATAGAAGGAAATTAAATGATAGAGAGACAAGAAGAGATATGGCTAGGTTTTTAAATAATCTTCCTACTGTCAAAGAATGGTCATTGGATTTGCCACAAGATGGAGATTATCGAGAACATCGAGTGGAAGCAAAAGTAGATGAATTACCTTTTGGTTACTATGCAGTTTTAGTAGCTAATAACAATACATTTACGGATAAAGGAAATGCAGTGACTTATATGTTTACGCATGTTTCTAATTTGAGTTATATGACTCGAAGAGATAAAGAAAATCAAACTGAGTTTTTTGTTGTACATCGAAAAACGGGTGAACCGCTGAATAAAGTAAAAGCTGATTACTTTGTCAGAGAATATAATTCCAAAAGTAGAAAGTATGATTTTATTGATAGAGGTAATGGAAAGACTGATAAGGATGGATATTTAAAACCTCAAATAGGAGAGCAAACTAATTTTCAAATTAGATGGTCTTTGGGTGATGATGTTTTGAATTTGGATGATTCTTATTCTAATTATAATTATAGAAATGAACCTCAGGCTCAAGACCAAACTCATTTGTTTTTGGATAGAGCAATTTATCGACCGGGGCAAACTGTTTACTTTAAAGGAATTTTGACGAATGTGAGTAAAGAGAGAATGCCTAAAATTCTTCCTTCTGAAAAAGTCACTATTACTTTATATGATGCGAATAATCAAGAAGTAGAAAAACAAACTTTGACGACGAATGAGTATGGAACTTTTAATGGAACATTGACTGCACCTAAATCTGGTTTGTTAGGCCGAATGTATATTACGACAAGTCGAAATGGGCGTAAATTTTTTAGAGTAGAAGAATATAAGCGTCCAAAATTTGAAGTAAATTTTGAACCTGTAAAAGTGAGTTATAAAATCGGCGATGAGGTAAAAGTCGAAGGTCTTGCCAAAGCTTATGCAGGTAGTAATGTCGATGGTGCGAAGGTAACTTATAGAGTTGTTCGAGAGACAATTTATCCATATTGGAGACACTATTATTGGAGAGGTTATTTCCCTCCAAGTGAAAGTATGGAAATCACAAATGGCGAAACTACAACTGACGAAAATGGAAAATTTATTATTCCATTTACAGCAGTACCAGACCGTTCCGCTTCTGTAAAAAACAAACCTCAATTTAATTATAAAGTCATTGCTGATGTGATCGATATTACGGGCGAAACACATTCGTCAGAAACGAATGTGTCAGTTGGATATATTGCACTTAACATTAATATTGACATTGCTCAGAAAATGGACAGAAATGATTTAGGAGCGAAGGAATTTAAAATTACTTCTGAAAACTTAAATGGAGAATTTGAAAATGCTCAAGGTGAAATCGTTGTTCATCAACTCGAAAGTGCTAATAAAATATTTAGAAAAAGATATTGGAATGTACCTGATAAATATCTAATGTCAGAGGCGGAATTTAATGCTGCTTTTCCAAATGATGTTTATAAAGATGAAGACCAATTGCAAAATTGGAAAGTCGGAAAAGAAGTTTTAAAAACTCGATTTGATGTTTCTCGAAATTCTGATATGGTTATTGGAACGCCACGTTGGGAAGTGGGAAGTTATGTGTTGACTTTAAATACACAAGACAAATATGGAGAGAAAATCGAATTAAAAAAGTACTTCACTTTATATGATTTAAAGCAAGGAAAAATTCCTTCTAATATGGATTTCTTATCTGAATTAGATAAGAAAAAGTATGAGCCAAATGAGATAGCAAAATACTTTGCTGCTTCCGCTTTTAAGTCTATAAATGTATTGCATGAAGTTGAATTTGAAAATAAAGTTATAGAACGTAAATGGTTGACTGTCAATGGATTGAAGGATTTAAGTTTACCTATTTTAGAAAAACATAGAGGTAACCTTGGTTACCATTTATCTTTTGTAAAAAATAATCGAAACTTCATTCAATCTAAGACTATTCAAGTGCCTTGGAGTAATAAAGATTTGAAATTTGAGTACAGCACTTTTAGAGATAAATTACTGCCTGGACAGAAAGAAGAATGGCGAATTAAAATCTCTGGAAATAAAAAAGAAAAAGTCGCTGCCGAAATGGTTGCCGCTATGTATGATGCTTCGCTCGATGAATTTGCAAGTAATACTTGGAACATGAATTTGTTCCCAACTAATTATATCGGTCGAACATTAAGGTCTTCAAATTTTAGAAGTGTTCGTTCAAATCTCCTTGCAAGAGATTGGCAAAGTTCAGCTACTAGTTTAAGAAGATACTATCGGAATTTAAATTGGTTTGGATTTTCGTCTCATAGTAGAGGAGGACGCATGTTGAAGAGAGAACTTAGTACTGTGAGGTCATCAGCACCGCCACCGCCGCCACCACCGCCTGTTATAGAAGAAGTATCTGAAAATGAAATGGCTATGCCTATGAGTGCAGATACTTTTATAGAAAAAGAATCTAAAAAATTTGATGCAGGTAATACTACTCTTCCTTTAAGAGATGGTCGTATAGGTGAATCTAAAAATGAAGGTCAATCGAATGGCGATCCAAATAAAAAACCAGATTTTTCCAAAGTAAAAGTGCGAACTAACCTCGACGAAACAGTTTTCTTCCTACCCGAAATCATGACTGATGCCAATGGCGATGTCATTGTAAAATTCACCATGAATGAAGCATTGACTCGATGGAAATTTTTAGGCTTAGCGCATACTAAAGATTTGAAGTTTGGTTTTACAGAAAAAGAAATTGTAACTCAAAAAGAGTTGATGGTTTTACCGAATGCTCCACGATTTATGAGAGAAGGAGATGAGATAGAATTTACTGCTAAGGTGAGTAATTTGACTAAAAAAGAAATGGTAGGAAGTGCTCAATTAGAACTCTTCGATGCCTTGACGATGCAGCCCGTAGATATATTGTTAGGAAATGACAAACCTACGATTTCATTTACAGCAGGTGCAGGTCAATCTGCTCGATTGGCTTGGAATTTAAAAATACCACATGGAAAAGTGATGGCAATCACTCATCGAGTTGTGGCACAAGCAGGGGAATATTCGGATGGAGAAGAAAGTAGTTTGCCTGTGGTGACAAATCGAATGTTGGTGACGGAAACGATGCCTTTGCCAGTTCGAGGAAATCAAACGAAGCAATTTAAATTTGATAGATTGGCAAATGCAAATTCTAGTTCTTTGCAGCATCATGAAATGACCTTGGAATTTACTTCCAATCCAGCTTGGTATGCAGTTCAAGCATTGCCTTATTTGATGGAATATCCACATCAATGTACAGAACAAATTTTTAGTCGATACTATGCGAATAGTTTAGCAACCAATGTTGCGAACTCACATCCTAAAGTAAAATCCATTTTTGAACAATGGAAAAATACGGATGCGATGCTGAGTAATTTATCAAAAAATCAAGAACTCAAAAGTGCTTTGCTTGAAGAGACTCCGTGGGTACTAGCTGCACAAAGTGAAGAAGAGCAAAAGAAAAATATCGGTTTGCTTTTCGACTTAAATCGAATGTCAGAAGAACGTGCAGAAGCAGTCAAAACAATTGCAGATCGTCAATTAAATAATGGAGGATTTTCATGGTTCCCTGGCGGTCGAGATAGTTGGTATATCACGCAGTATATTGTCGAAGGAATGGGACACTTAAATGAGTTAGGAGTTGAAGATATTCAAAATGATCTTAAGGTTACTAAGATGATAAATCGTGCTGTCGTATTTATCGATAATAGAATTGCAGAGCAATATGAAGAATTGTTGAGAAGGGTAAAAGAAGGAAATACGAAATTGGAAGATGACCATTTAAATAATATGGCGATTCATTATTTGTATGCTCGTTCGTTTTTTGCGAATCAACAAATGGATGGTAATCCTCGAAAAGCTCATGCTTATTATTTAGGTCAAGCTAAAAAGTATTGGTTGAAAAAAGGCATGTATCAAGAAGGAATGATTGCATTAGCATTGCATCGAAATGGTGAAAAATATTTTACGGAAAAGATGATTAAGTCATTGAAAGAGAGAGCTTTACATAATGATGAAATGGGAATGTATTGGAAATATGACCGAGGTTATTTTTGGTATCAAATGCCAATTGAAACGCATGCTTTGATGATTGAAGTATTCGATGAAGTTGCCAACGATGCGCAAGCGGTCGATGACCTTAAAGTTTATTTATTAAAAACAAAACAGACCACACATTGGAAAACAACTAAGGCAACTTCGGCTGCCGTGTATGCATTGTTACGAAGAGGTGCGAATTGGTTACTAGAAGATACGCCTGTAGAAATCACTTTAGGAAATCAAAAAATTGACCAATCGAAAATGGATACCGAAGCAGGAACTGGATATTTTAAAACAAAATGGAAAGGTGACGAAGTAACCACTTCGATGGCAAATGTAGAAGTGAAAAATCCAAATGATGTAGTCGCTTGGGGTGCTTTGTATTGGCAATATTTTGAAGACTTGGATAAGATTACGCACTTCGAAGAAACACCTCTAAAGTTGAATAAGAAATTATTTAAAATGGAAAATTCCGACCGAGGGCCTGTGATGACTGAACTAAAAGAAGGTGCTCAATTATCACCTGGCGACAAGGTTCAAATACGTATCGAATTACGTGTGGATCGACCGATGGAATATGTACACATGAAAGATATGCGAGCAAGTGGATTCGAACCGTTGAATGTATTGAGTCAATATAAGTGGCAAGGTGGATTAGGTTATTATGAAAGTACTAAGGATTTGAGTACAAACTTTTTCATTGCATATTTACCGAAAGGAACTTTTGTTTTTGAATATCCTTTGGTGGTGAATCATAAAGGGAATTTCTCTAACGGAGTGACGACGATTCAATGTATGTATGCGCCTGAATTTACGAGTCACTCGGAAGGAATTCGGGTGAGTGTGGAGTAAGGTAAAGGAATTTAAAACTTGAATCAAAGACCTAGTAACTGAAGTTACTAATATTAGAGATGTCCTCTATCCTAAAACAGAAACAGTTTATTTTCAATTGAAAGTAAACTGTTTCTATAATGTCTTGATTTTTTTGTAACTTTTTTTATCAAGAAAAAAAGTTAGGTAAGGGAGTAGGAAATAAATAATTTATCCCCTTGAAGGATTCTTTTTCAATATGAGGAAATAATCTCTTCAATCGGGTA
>JALZVK010000305.1 GCA_023301005.1 Saprospiraceae bacterium
AATCTAAAAAAAAAATCCCAAATTTTGAATTAATTCAAAATTTGGGATTTTTCATTTAGACATTATTTTAAATAAAAAACGAATAACTTATTTTACCAAAGTAATAAATCCTTTGACTTCTTTTGGAGTTCCTCTTGGGTCAATATAAGTTACATGACAAACATAAACTCCTGCGGGTTGTATTGCGCCACCATTCTTCGTACGACCGTTCCAACCTATAAGTGGATCATCTGATTCAAAAACCAATTCTCCCCAACGATTATAAACTGTAAAATTATAAGCCTTCATTCCTCTAAAAAATCCAACTCCAATAAACTCGTCATTTACTGTATCATCATTAGGCGTAAATGCATTCGGTAAAAAGTATCTTACTTCAGGAATGACATCTATGACTTTTTGAATCGTATCTTCACATCCTGCTGGAGTCGTTACTATTAATTCTACGATTTGATGTCCTGTATCAGGAAATGAGAAACTTGGATTTTCCTCAAACGAAGTTCCTAACCCATTAAAATTCCATCGCCATTTATCATCTCTAACAGATTGATCAAAAAAGTTGACAGTCGGTTCAAAATTAGTAATTCTATCAGGTCCAAAAACAAAATCAGCTTCAGGAAATGAATCTACAAGTATCAAATCAGAAAATGTTCTTTCTGTAAAACATCCTATCGGCGAAGTGATTCCAACATTGATAGTATAAGATCCAGGTTCTGCATAAGTATAAGACGGACTTATCACATCAGATATTCCTCCATCTCCAAAATCCCAAACTATATTATAAGAATTATCTATTGGTTCAGAAAGATTATTAAAGAAAACATCTAAAGGTGCGCAACCATCAAATGAACTTGGATCTATTACAATTAATGGTGGTACAGGAAGCCAAGTCACTTCTTGTGTAAGGCTATTAATACATCCATTTTCGTCAGTCACTTGTAAGGAAACATTATAGACTCCTGGTGCAGTATAATTGACGACAGGGCTTTCTTCATTAGATATTTGACCATCTCCAAAATCCCATTCCCATACATCTAATGGATGGAAAGGAGTTGCCAAAGATTGATCTACATAAGTTACTGGACCTGCTACACAGGTATCATAATCAAATGAGAAACCTGCTAATGGAGGTTCAAATATTTCAACTTCGATAGTTGCTGTATCTCCACAATCAGTTCCAGGATTTAAAATTAAAAGTCCTTCATAAATTCCAAAACCGGGGAAAGTTATATCTATACTTTGTTGTGTGAAACTTAAAGGATTAAGTCCACCTAAATCAAATTCCCATATATAATCAGTTATAAATTGTGAAGTCGGTGCTTCAAAATTAAATGTAGAATCACCATCACAATTGGAAAAGAAAAACAAAGGATCTGTTTGTATCAAATCATCTCCATCTACCGCTGCAACTACAGTCGGTTCACAGAATGCTACATTAAATTGAAAATCTCTTTGAATCGTACTCAGCAATATTCCATTACGAAATTCTTTGACACATATTCCTACTACAAATTGTCCTTGAGTTTCGGGGAAACCAGTCAATAATCCTGTAGAAGGATCTATTGCTAAAGGTGTTCCTCCACCTAATGGATTATTCGGATTATATACAGCTCCAAAAGTTACATTTGTAAATGGTGGTGGTGCATCTGGATTAGGATTAGTTCCATTTAAATCAGCAGCGAAACCCGTTCCTAGGATATTTGCATTTCCGCCTCCTTTTAATGGACTACATAATTCATACACTAATAAATCTCCATCAATATCTGTAGCTGAATGATCAAATATTAAGTCTTCATTTACACAAACTACAATAGGTGGGAAATCATTAAATGTAGGAGTATTGTTACAAAGTGCCTGCGATTCTGGAGTTATTTCTACATAATAAGTTACTCCTGTTTCCTGAGGATTAATAAGGTTAGTAATAGAATTATTTCTACAACAACGTTGGTATACAATATGATAACTTTCCGTACTCAATGGAAGATTAATTCCTTGATTAGTTAAATCACTCATCCCAATATCACTCAAAGTCATTTCATATATTCCTTGCTGTACACATATATTGGAAGGTAATATCAAACAAGGATTATTGACATCAGGTTGAACATCTGTTATGTCAGCGTCAACCATACGTATTCTATCAAATTCAATATTTGAACTTCCATTAAATATTGACATTCTTCCATTTCCTGGACCATCAAAAGGTGCTCCACCTCCTTGACAATCTCGAAATATTTTCATGGTGATTATATATTCACCATTTCCAAGGCATTCGTAAGTGATTTCACCTCCTATCAGATGGGCTGCTTTTACTTGTGTAAATGGAAATACAAAGAGGATTAGTATTAGGATCAGTAGATTTTTTTTCATCAATCAATAATTTAGAGATATAGTGAAAACTATAAAATGATTTAGAAGAGTAATTGAATTTGTTAGGATTTGGATGTAAAAGTCGGTTTTTTTTAAAGTTAAATAAAAATCAAAGATTTATAAAGTAATAGTGGCGGCAATATTAGAATTAATTTATCATTCTAAATTAGTTTATTGAAGAATTACTTTACTATTAACTCATTTCTCCTCCTACGATATGAGTTGCTTATATTTTATTTTGAAAAAAAAGAAGAGGGAATATTAGTTAAGTGCGACTTTATAACTTGTTAGTTTCCTATAAGTAAAATAGTTTTTTTTCATCAAACTTGTTTGATTTCTTATACTAAATTTCTGCACCGAATAGGTGACAAAAGTCTTAAATCCTTCTAGTTTTAATTATGCAGATTTGTGATTTATGATGTAAGAACTTTGATTTAATACTATATAAACTAATTTACTTTTAATTATTCTACCTCAGTAAAGTTGCAAAACCTTTCAAATTAACTACTTCGCCTCTGGGACCTTTATAAGAAACCACTACGACATAAACACCTTGCGGAGAATCTTTGCCCGTATTTTCCTTACGTCCATTCCATCCTTCATTAGGGTCAGCCGTTTCAAAAACTAATTCTCCCCAACGATTCCATATAGTCAAATTAAAATCCTGTAAGCCTAAGAAAAAACCTTTTCCAAAAAACAAATCATTTACAGAATCAAAATTTGGAGAAAATGCAGTCGGTAAAAAGTAGGCTACCTTAGGAGCAATATCAATTGTTTGTATAGTCGTATCTTGACATCCTGATTCATGAGTAACTATCAAAGTCACTTCTTGTAATCCAGTATCAGGGAAAGTGTACATTGGGTTCTGGTCTGTTGTATTATCTATACCATTAAAATCCCAAAACCATTGAGCAGCATCTGTCGACTGATCTATAAAATCTACATCAGGTAAAAAATTAGTGGGTTGATTAGGTGTGAATGTAAAATCTGCAGTTGGAGCATCTAGCACCGTTATCCAATTAGGAAAGAAATCACTAATCATACAACCTATAGGTGATGTAATAGAAACTGATACATCATAGACTCCTGTATTTTCATAAATATAACTCGGACTAATTTCATTACTCGTACCTCCATCTCCAAAGTCCCAAACTATATCATAAGTCTCATCTATAGGCGTAGATAAGTTATTAAAGAAAACAAACTGAGGTGCACAACCAATAAAAATACTAGGCTCAATTATTATCAAAGGTGGTACTGGAAACCAACTTATTATTTGAGTGGTATCATCTTCACAACCATTGGCATCTTCTACGGTCAATGTTACTGGAAAATCTCCAGGTGAACTATAGAGGTGATTTGGATTGACTGCATCATCTGTATTTCCATCTCCGAAATTCCATTCACTACCTGTAATATTTCCACTTCCTGAAAAAGAACCGTTGGTAAAACTTACTGGTCCCGCTACACAGGTATCATAATCAGATGTAAAATCAGCTTGAATCTCAGGATAGATATTGACATTAATCAATGCGGTATCATCACATGGCGAACCAAGGTTAAGAATTAACTGCCCTTGATAAGTTCCTAAATCAGGAAATGTAACCGTTGCATTTTCTGTTGTCAAATTTACCGTATCACCATTCCCTAAAGGGAATGTCCAATTATAAGTATTTATAAATTGTTCATCAAAACTTTCATTAATAAATGTAATTGTATTGTTACCACATGAATTAACAACAAACTCACTTCCATTAACGACTTCATCATTTTCTATAAATGCAAATACTGTTGGTTCACAACTTTCTACATTAAATTGAAAATCACGACTCACCACACTCAACAATTGACCATTTCGAAATTCTTCAACACATACGCCTACTACAAATTGTCCCAATGTTTCAGGTTCGCCTGTAATAAATCCAGTTACAGGATCTATTGTCACTTGTGGATTTCCGCCCATTGGATTTGTTGGACTATATAGATTAGCAATAAAAGTTACATTCTCAAATGGCGGTGGAGAATCAGGATCAGGTGCTACTCCAGTTGGCGAAGCAGCACTTCCAGGATTTCCATTAGTACCTTGAGTTCCTCCTCCTTTTTTTGGACTACAAAATTTATATACTAATTGATCGCCATCAGGATCTGTTGCCGAATGATCAAAATCAATAGGTTCATTGGCACAAATAATTATTGGAGGAAAATCATTAAATGTAGGACTATCATTCACACATACACCTCCGACTTGTTGAGCTTGAGGTGTTACCTCAATAGTAAAAGTTGCACCAGTTCCTGCTGGATCAATAATATTAGTGATAGAATTATTTCGACAACATCTTTGATATACAATATGATAACCCAATGGGTCAGAAGGTAAGTTTATATCAAACGTATAAACACCTTCTTCCACACAAACATTATCAGGTACTATCAAACAAGGATTACTAACATTGGGAAGGATATTCGTTATTACAGGACCATCTAATATCAAACTAGTAAAGGGAAATAATACTCCGTCTTTATAAATAGAAACAGTTGCTAAAGTATTAGCTCCTGTTTGAGAATCAAATAGAGCTCCACCTCCATTACAATCTCTATAGATTGTCATCGTAAATTCATAATCATCATTCCCTAAGCAGCGATACGTAACTTCACCTCCAATAATGTGAGCAGCTTTGGAGCTGAACACAACTAAAAATAAAAAGAGTATTAATATGATTTTTTTCAAGATGCTCTATAGTTTTAGTGAACAATAAGTTCGTAAAATTATCAAGTAATTCTTTTCTATTATAATAATATTGGGTCAGATTTTATTGGATTCGATGCTTTGGTTTATCGTTTAAAAGTAATTATGTCATGCGAATTACATTTGAAAAAAAATCAAATCAAAATATATCCAAAGTCAGCCTTAAAATATTAGGATAAGGGAGTAGGAAATAAATAATCTACCCCCTTGAAGGATTCTTTTTCAATATGACTTCATAAAAAATTGAGCCCGTACCAAAGGGTATGCACTAATTTTTTTATTTCCTCATATTAAAAAATAATCTCTTCAATCGGGTAGACTATTTAATTCCTACTCCCTAAATTAAATTCCAAAATAATGATAAATATTTAAAATAAAAATAACAAACTCGATATTCCTTTCGTTTATATTTTCTCTAGAGGCTTTTTGAAATATTGGCAAGTTACTAATAGACGTAATACTCTTATACTTAATTGAATTACTAACAGTAAAAAAAATTAATATATTGCGCCTAGAAGACTTATTTTTTGTCAATAATTAGCAGATTTACACCCCCAACTATCGTTTTATATAAAATCCTTTTGAATATAGTTTTAGTATTTCCTTAATCTACCTAACATGATGCAGACAGACCTTAAACAATTAATGTTTGGAAAAGACAACCTCGAAAAAATTAACTCGACTCTTGAAGATGGAGGTTTGATTCTTTATCCAACTGATACAATTTGGGGAATTGGTTGTGATGCCACTAATCCTGAAGCTGTTCAGAAAATTTTTGATTTGAAAAAAAGACCCAATGATAAACCTTTCGTTCTTTTAGTCGATTCCATAGAAATGCTTAAAGAATATATAGAACACATTCATCCTCGAATAGAAACACTTCTTCTCCATCATGTCAAACCAGTAACAATGATTTATGACCAAGCCAAAAATCTCCCTCCAATTTCCCATGCTAAAAATGGTTCAGTTGCGATAAGAGTTGTTATGGATTCTTTTTGTAAAGTTATCATTAGTCAATTCGGAAAGCCGTTAGTCGCTACTTCTGCCAATGTGAGTGATTTTCCTTTTCCTGCAAATTTTGGAGGAATCAGTTCTGATATATTTACTGGAGTGGATTATGTGGTAAAATGGAAGCAAAGCGAAAAGAAATTAAATGAACCTTCTGTCATTGCAAGACTTAATGATAAAAATGAATTAGAATTTTTAAGAGAATAAATTAATTTTAACATTCCATAAAGACATTATGGATAGAATTTTGACGTCTAAAGAATTACATTTAGTAATTGTAAAATTCTTTTTCATTAGCCATAGATAATTTAAACTTAACCAAACATGCTTTACATCAAATATATTATAGCTTGCTCATTTTTACTTTTTTCATCTAATGAATTATTCAATGAAGAAGGTAGATCCGACCGTATCGCTTGGGATCAAGAAACTCAACTCACATGGAAAGATTTCAAAGCAAAACCTCATCGTTCTAGTTCTTTAGATGC
>JALZVK010000306.1 GCA_023301005.1 Saprospiraceae bacterium
CTGGCAATTCATCCCAAGCAAAAGGAACAAAAGTAGACGAATTAGAATTATAATCATCTTCAAAATTAAGAGGTGACATTCTCTCTATTAAAGGAGGTGTATTTTTAAAAATAACATCTAAACCAAAACCTAAAGGGTCTTGTCCACTAAATCCTAAACTTGTATACTCAGACGATGTTGCCTGAAAATAAGTTTCAGCTATTCCGATTTCTCCTGTTAAAATTGTAGCATTAGAAAAATCTGCAAAGGCAGAACCTTGACTTGCATCTTCTATTATACTTTCAAATACAGGCCCGTCGAGACTTGTAAAATTCCAAGTAATATCTTCTCCTGGATTTTGAAGATTAATATCAGGATCCATATCTCTTGCTATTCGTAGAGTATCTCCAGATTCTGGAAAGGTAGAATTTGTAACTGTGATTTGAGCAATCAAATCATAAGTCAACAAAATTAGTATGAAGAGGAGTATATTTTTTTTCATATAAGTGAGTATTTAGAATGCTAAAAATACAACTTTCAAAAGTAGGAACAAAGTTAACACCTGTTAAGGTTTCTTTATTAAATGACAATTCAATTCAAAACGAGTTGTAATAAAAAATCTTAAAGAATACTCTTCATCCCTTTTATCAATGCTTCATTAGCTTCTCGCGTACCTATCGTTATCCTTACACAGTCAGGCGCTCCAAAGTTGGCAACTGGTCGAACCATCACTCCATGCCCCATCATTTTTTCTTCAAAAAGAACATCTTTCATTTTAGGTTTTATGGTAATAAAATTCGCTTGGCTTTTCCAATAGTCAATATTTAATTTATCAAATTCTGCATAGAGATATTCTTTTCCTTCGTTAACTGTTGTTAATGTGCGCTCTAAAAAATCATCATCTTGAAGCGCAGCAATTGTTGCTTCCAATGCAATGATATTGATATAAAAAGGACGCTGCAACTTACTAATGTACCTAGCAATTTTTGGAGTAGAATAAGCATAACCAACTCTAAGTCCCGCAAGTCCATAAGCTTTTGAAAAACTATTAACTCCTATTACATTTTTTCCTTCTAAGACATAAGGTAAAGCAGTTGTATAATCCGATGCAGTTGCAAATTGATAATATACCTCATCCAATACCAATACTACATGGTCAGGTATTCTATCTATTAATTGATCTATATCTTTTTTAGGTAAATATGTCCCCGTTGGATTATTTGGACTACATAACCAAATGACTCTTGTTTTATCAGTTATGGCATCAACGATGCCTTCTACATTCAATTGATAATCTCGACCAAGTAAAGGAACATCTTTTACTATTGCTCCTACTTTTTTGGGAAATGAAATGTATGGTAGAAATGCAGGATTGGAAGTTATACATTCTAATCCTTCTCCTAGAAATCCATGAACGATTAATTCTAAAATTCCTACTCCACTATTCGCTGAAAAGAATTGCTCAGAAGATAATTTATTTTTATAAAAATCACTCAACGCATCTCTTAATCGAGCATCAGTTCTATCAGGATAAATATTTAAATGATTGAGTTGTTTTTGGATTGCAGCTATTGCTTTTGGAGAAGCTCCTAAAGGATTTTCATTTGATGACATTTTATAAATAGGACCATCAAATATAACTTCATCTGCTGTTTTTCCACCTTTATAGGAAGGAGTTTCAACGGTAAGATGAGATTTAAAAAGAGAAATATTTTGAGACATAAGATTTTAGATTTTATTGGTTGGCGTAAGTTTAGAAAAAATAGTTGTCAAAGCTAGGGAACTATGCGAAGATTTAGGATAGGTTTAGTCTTTTTTTTGAAGTTGTCTTAAAAAAGACTCGAAGAGTCAAATGTGAAAAGTGTAATTAGAAAGTAAGAACTTATTTTCTACTTCCTCTAAAATACTTGACAGTACTTTTTAAAGAATTATTGGAAAGGTCAATTAAACGGTAAGCAATACTATGATGATCTACTTTGAAGTCATCTTCATTTTGGTCTATTTGAAAAAAACAAGAAGGTGTGATTTGAATTAAAACATTGTTAATTTGAATAGTTTTTTCCACATGATAATGACCACAATAAATATGAATAAATCCTCTATGGGAAAATAATACTTTTTGAATTTCAGGAATATTTTGCAATGGATATTTATTATCCATAAATGGAACACCTGCAATTACAGGTGGATGATGAGTAAAAATTATTATTTCCTCACTCGCATTATTCAATTGTCGTTTCAGCCATTTTAGTTGGTCATCAGAATGAAATCCTTTTGCTGAATCTAAAAATATACAAGTTGCTTTCCCTATTTTTTTTGCGAAATACATTTCATCATCAATTAGTAAATGTTGAAGTTGAAATGTATTTGCCATCATAACCGTATCATCATGATTACCTCCAATAATATCATAAGGTATTCTGCATAAATCCAATTGCTCTCTTATCCAAATATAAATTTCTTCATCTCCTTCATCACAACACAAGTCGCCTGATACCACTAAGTGATCGACTTTAATTTGTCGAGCAGCACGAAGAATTCTTTTAAAGTTATTCCGTACATCTATATCATAAGGAAACTCATTTTCCTTATCAATATGTAAATCGGTAATTTGGATAATTTTCATATTACAAAATAGTCTTTTTTGATATTTTTTAGAAATCGAATTTCATTCCAATTTAAAGATATTTGATATTATTGAAGGGAACCATATAAAAATGTTAAATTAGTCTTCTTAAACTTTATAATTTCTCCGCCGTTAAAGATATAATTGTTTAATTTTGCATAATAAAAAACGATTAAATAAAATTCAGATATGAGTATTGTCGAAATGAAAGTCCCTGTAATCGGGGAATCAATTAATGAAGTTACCCTTTCTCAATGGTTAAAAGGTAACGGCGAATATGTCGCTTTAGATGAACCTATTTGTGAATTTGAATCTGATAAAGCTACATTAGAATTTCCTGCTGAAGCTGCTGGCAAATTAGTATATGTAGCCGCTGAAGGAGATGATTTAGAAATTGGTGCTTTGGTGGCAAAGATAGATACTAGTGTAACTGCTGGTGCGTCGCCTACTAAAACAACAGCTCCTCCTGCTAAAGAAGAAAAGAAAGTAGAAGTTATAAAAACTGCTGAACCAGTTAAGGAATCAGTTCCTGCTGCCGCTTCTCATTCTTACGCTATGGGTCATGCTTCTCCTGCTGCTGAAAAGATAATGAAAGAAAATGGAATAAGTGCAGATCAAGTCAGCGGAAGTGGTAGAGATGGTAGAATCACAAAAGAAGATGCTCAAAAAGCAACTTCAAATAAAAGTACAAGTGCTCCTGCAGCTACTCCTACTCCGAGTATTTCTACTGCATCATTTAGTCGATCTACTTCTCGTAAGAAGATGACTAGAATGAGAAGAACTATTGCAACTCGTTTAGTTTCTGCTAAAAATAATACTGCGATGTTGACCACTTTTAATGAAGTGGATTTGACTAACGTCATGGCATTGCGTAAAAAATACCAAGAGCAATTTGTAGAAAAGTATGGCGTCAAATTAGGATTTATGTCTCTATTTGCAAAAGCTTGTGCAAAGACTTTGATGGAGATGCCTGATGTAAATGCTCAAATAGATGGTAATGAAATTATCCATCATGATTATGCGGATATTTCAATTGCGATTTCTACTCCTACTGGTTTGGTAGTGCCTCCTCTACATAATGTAGAATCTTTGAAATTTCATGAAATCGAGTTGAAGATTAAAGAATTGGCGGGGAAAGCTCGAAGTGGAAAATTAACATTAGATGAAATGAAAGGTGGAACATTTGCAATTACTAATGGTGGTGTTTTTGGTTCAATGATGAGTACTCCTATTTTGAATGAACCTCAATCAGCAATCCTAGGAATGCATACTATCCAACAGCGTCCAATGGCAATTGATGGAGAAGTTAAGATTAGACCAATGATGTACTTAGCACTTTCTTATGACCACAGAGTTATTGATGGAAGTACTTCCGTTACCTTCTTAGTCAAAGTAAAAAAATTATTAGAAGATCCTGTAACTCTTTTAATGGATTTATAAAATCAACTTTATTGAATCAATAGATTCAATAATTTTATTTAAAAATAAAAAACCGATACTCAAGTGACTGAGTATCGGTTTTCTAATTTAAATTAATTTTTTTTGAAAAAATATTTGATAAAAAAATTATATGTTTTAATTTGCATCTCCAAGTGTAGTTAAGAGGCTGTATAATCGTTTTTTCCAATCTTTAAAATACCGTTTTTAGTTTATTGTCTTTTGAAAAAAAATTCAATATATTTGAATACGAACTTACACAAAATTTCCTCTTACTTAAATCATTTTGATTTAACCGTTTTTTAAAACTAAAACTACATATCTTTTACTATGTAATCTTAAGTATAAAGTATATACTCTATTTATATTAGGTATATATTGATTTCTAATTTTCCTTGAATATTCGAATTATTTAATTTTCCGTGAACAATGAATAAATTATATTTCCTAACAATAATAATCACGTTGATTATTTTTCTATCATCTTGTCGTAGGGATAAAGTTCAGTTAGCAACACAAACTGATACTCTCTTAGAAAATGCCATTAAAAAGTTTTCTGCAACTGGCGAAATCGATCATTTCATTCTTCCCGAAAGCAATGATTATTCAAACATTCCTTCCTCACCTGAAAATCCTATAACTCCTGTAAAAGTAGCTCTAGGAAAATTTCTCTTTTTTGAAACTGGACTTGGTCTTTCGCCTATGCAAGAAGTTGGAGAAGGAACTTATTCTTGTGGAAGTTGTCATATTCCCTCTGCTGGATTTCGTCCAGGTCGATTACAAGGAATTGGCGAAGGTGGAATTGGTTTTGGTTTGAATGGAGAAGAAAGAGAAATGAATACTTTATATACACCTGAACAATTAGATGTTCAAGGTGCAAGACCTTTGA
>JALZVK010000307.1 GCA_023301005.1 Saprospiraceae bacterium
TAGGAACGGTAGAAGAATAACTTATAAAGGTTTTGGGAGATTATTCTGAATTTAGACGAGGCAAAAAGCACAGACAACCTTTTGGTTGGCGAGCATTTTTAACGAAGTATAAATTTAGAAGAATTCTTAAAACGTTATAAGTTATTTTTTTACCGTTCCTTAGGTGTATGAGTGTATAGGTGTATATGTTGACGAATTAACTTGTTTTACTTATCCTTAATTTTCTTTTTATGGAAATACTGCTAAAAGAAATTTCTAAGTATTCTTCAACAAAGTCACCTTTTATATGGTTACTTCATCACGATTATAAAGTATTTCAAATTTATTTTTAAAAAAAAGAACCACTCAGGCAACCAAATCAAATCTAGTTACATATTAGGGGTAAACAAATCAATTAAAACTTTGGATAAAAAGAGATTACATAACCAACTTATCGAAAATGCACTGCAAGGAAACCAGCAGGCGTTCCGAAAGTTATACGAAATGTACAAGCATAGTTTGTTTATGGTTTGTTTGAGATACGGGAAAGACCGTAGTACTGCTCAAGATTATTTGCAGGATGCTTTTGTAAATATTTTTAAAAATTTAAAGCAATTCGATACTACAAAAGGAGCATTTGAAGCTTGGGCAAAAAGAATTACCGTAAATGTTTGTTTGGCTGATATAAGAAAGAATACATTATATTCAGTCAATATCACAGGAGCAGAACACATCGAATCGAATGATGTAAGTGCTTTATCACAATTGTCATTACAAGAAATGTTAGTTCATATACAACAATTACCTTACGGCTACCGAACAGTATTTAATATGTACGTGATAGATGGTTTTTCGCACAAAGAAATTGCAGCAGAATTGAATGTGTCAATCAGTACTTCTAAGTCACAGCTGATGAAAGCGAGAAATTTACTTCAAAAAAAAATTGTCGTTAACCAAAGAACATATAATAATATAGATCATGGATAGATTTGATGACATATGGAAAAATCGGTTCAACGAGGAAGAGCTTCCCGTTGGCGATTGGAACGCACCAGACGATGAAGTCTGGAAGTCTATCTCTGTCGAGGTGTTCCCTGAAAAAGACAAGCGGCGACTATTATGGTTTTGGTTAGGTCTTGGAGGAGTATTGTTATTACTAAGTGTAGCTATTTTTTGGGCAAATGGAATTGATAAATTTTCTGAAAATTATATTCCTGGAAAATCTAATAGTCATTTGACTTCTAATAATTTACAAAAAGACAATTCACTAGCAACAGCTAAAGCGGATGATGTTACTCCAATAAATGGAGAGGAGAGTAAGCGTAAATTCAAAAGTGAATCTATCTCTGTAAATGTTTCTCCATCAAATAATCAAAATCAATTATCAATACCTAATACTAATAACGCTGACATTAATACAATTACAAAAAATAGAAAACCTAATACTCTAAATAATAACAGCAAAAAAAATAAATTTTTTCATTTACCAATTATAAATAATCCAGTAAATGAAAAGCAAGAAATTCTATCAAATATTAAGTCACTAAATAGTGCCACTACTTTGGATGGGATGAAAACAAGGTCAAATGAAATGAACTATCTCCCAAAATTGAAATCGACATTGTTTGAACCTTTACAAGTGCATCCCATCCTTATTTTAGATCTTATCAATTATGAATTGACAAAGCCAAATCTTAAAGACATTGATTTGCCATCTAAATTCAAAATTAGTTTAAGTGCCAATGGAGGAGTTGTTTTTTGGAAGCATCGAATTAGCGATCAATACACTTCTGATTTATCTCCATTTGATTTTAATTATGAAAATGGAAATGGTTGGCAAACCAATTTAAATTTAAATATTTCACTTGGAAAAAAATGGGATGCATTTGTTGGCGTTCAATATGAACAAGTGAAAACAACATCTGGTCATAATTCTGATATTGTATATAGTGTAGATAATGAGATAAATGCTAATCCATTAAATGGTTATGCATTGAGCTTGGCGACACCTTATGGATTGTCAGGAGCGACTTTTAATTTTATTAGAAATGATAATATCGGAAATGAAGATGTAGATTTATTAGTTGATTTTCATTCTGACCATTTGATTAAAAATATATCAGTTCCTTTAGGAACTGCATTTTATCCTCTAGGAAAACAAAGAAAATTTGTTCCTTATTTTTCAGCAGGAATAGGAGTTAATTATTTATCAAATATAAATAACTCTATTCAAGGAATAGAAACTAATCATGATGCGATTCAATATGATGATAGTGGAACTTCGACTTTTGTAAATGCAGATGTTACACAATGGCATTTTGATTATCGAATAGGAGCGGGTGTAACTTATGAGTTGAGTCGAAATTTTCAACTACAATTTAAATACGATTACTCAAGAGGAATCAATCCAATTTTTGAATTGGACCAATATAATACTCGAATTGATCGGCAACATATATCACTTGGGTTGACAATGAAGTTGGATTAAAACAACTTCAATAAATTATCTCGTTAACCTTTTACCAACAAAGAAAATATTTTAATAAAATCAATAAAAACGGTAGCTAATGTCTTAGCTACCTCTTTGAATCTTTATGTCTCTACCATAGTTATTTTAAATCAAAAGACAGATTTAGACAACTAATCAATAGCAACTAATGGCCATAGTTGCCCCTAGACTTCTATTGTTAATTTTTAAAAAAAATGAAATCATGTTAAAATTTATTTACACATCAATATTTGTTTTCTTATCAACTTTTAGTTTTTCACAAACTGTAATGTCAATCATTGAAAATAGTCCAGAGCATAATACTTTGGAATCATTGATTAATTCGGCAGGATTAAATGCTACACTTTCAGGTGCAGGAACATTTACAGTTTTTGCTCCAACTGATGCAGCT
The DNA here is from genome assembly GCA_023301005.1 of Saprospiraceae bacterium. GTDB lineage: Bacteria > Bacteroidota > Bacteroidia > Chitinophagales > Saprospiraceae > CAJQQY01. The sequence continues at coordinate 2,880 of JALZVK010000307.1, forward strand.
TTTGCAGCATTAGATCCAGCATTGGTTAATGACTTAACAGCATCTCCATCTAATAAATTGACTAAAGCATTATTATATCATGTACTTGGAGCAGAAGTTTTTTCAAGTTCATTATTTGATGGACAAACTGCAACATCTTTACTTTCAGGTCAAGATATTACAGTTACGATTAATGGTATGATGGATGTATTTATTAATGCAACAGCTCAAGTAACGACTGCTGATTTAGATGCAACGAATGGAGTTGTACATGTATTGAATGGAGTAATACTTCCACCTGCATTGAACGTTGCAGATGTGGTTATCAATAGTGATGTTCACACTACTTTAGAAGGAGCAGTAATTAGTGCAGGTTTAGCACCTACATTAATGGCTGATGGATCATTTACAGTATTCGCTCCGACTGATGCAGCGTTCGCAGCATTAGATCCAGCAGTATTGACAACATTGACAAATGACCCAACAGGTAAACTTGCAAATGCATTGTTATATCACGTATTAGGTGCGGAAGTACTTTCTTCAGATTTGACGGATGGACAAACTGCGACAACTTTATTTGGACAAGACAT
>JALZVK010000308.1 GCA_023301005.1 Saprospiraceae bacterium
ATGTGGAGAAATTTGGCCGAAAGAGCTGAACGTGATTTGAAGAAAGGCAAATTGGTTTACATCGATGGCAAATTGACGCATCGTAAATACGAAAAAGAAGGACAAACAAGATACATCACAGAAATAGTCGCCAACACCTACAGATTGTTAGAAAAGCGTGAGGGTTCTGGAAACAATAACAATAGTTTTCCATCACAAGAGCCAGCGACTAAAACTGTAGCAACAAGTTCAGCGCCAAAAACCGCTGCTAAAAAAGAAGCATCTGCAGAAGGTGGTGAAGATGATTTACCATTTTAGTAAACAGATTACAGATTTACGATTTCTAAATAAAAGAGTAACCTATTGGACCCTGACTCCGAACATTTAAGATTTCTAATCATACCATTTTTGTTTCCACTATTCGCAACACCCGGAACTACAGGAATTGTGGGAGCAGCATTGTTGATAATGCTGCTCCTGATTTGTTCTGCCCTGATCTCAGGTTCGGAGGTTGCTTTTTTTTCTTTGTCTGCAAATGAGCGAGATGATATTGAAAAAGACAAATCTGCTGCATCTGGTAGAATTACAAAATTGCTGAGTGCCCCTAATTATTTATTAGCCACGATATTGATTAGCAACAATTTTATCAACATTTTTCATTTGCAATTTCGTATTATATTTTTCGATGGAAAGTAAAATGATACCACATTTTTTCTATCCACAAAGTTTTATAATCGGTTCAATAGTTTCGTTTATAATTTTAAAATCCATCGAAAAAGTAAAACCGAAAATTATAGAAGATGATAAACCAAAGCTTGGCTGGTTTTAAAAAATTAAATAATTATTTTGAGTAAACTTTATCTTTATAACAATGTAATTACAATAATGAACAGAGAATTATTTGATATAAATTTAAATAAAAAAAGAAATGGGATACCAAGTCTACATCGAAAAGAAATCAAATCAAAAGATAGAATTAGATAGTTGGGTTAAGTTTTTAGAATCAAATAAAGAGTTCGAAAAACGAGACCACTTTCAAGGAACAAACCCAAACACAGGTGAAATACTCTCACGCAATAGTCCAAATTCAGCTGTTTGGAAAATTGATAATTTAGAAATTCCATTTTCTTATTATAATGGTACAATATCAGTTACAAATCCAAATGGAAAAGCAATAAATAAAATGTTAGAAATTGCTGATTTGCTTGATGCAGAGGTAGTTGGATTTGAAGGAGAAAAATATAGCAAGTCAAATAAAAAATGGTGGAAGTTCTGGTAAAAAATTTAACAATACAATTACAACATACTCTCAAATACCATTTCTACACATATAACTCAACAATTGAAAAAGTAACCTATTCAACAAATATTTTAATTTTCAATCTGTAATTTTACACTTTAAAGAATATCAAAAATTTTATAAAGAAACCTAAGTAAAAAACAATGACAGAAATTAAAAAACCATTACCTCCATTTACAAGAGAAACTGCTGAACAAAAAATCCAAGCTGCCGAAGATGGCTGGAACGGCAAAGACCCGATTAAAGTTTCTATGGCATATACCGCAGATAGTCAATGGAGAAATAGAAATCAGTTTGTCAATGGAAGAGAAGAGATTCAAAAATTCCTTGCCAACAAGTGGAACGAAGAATTAGATTATAAATTAAAAAAAGAATATTGGGCACATACGGATAATCGTATTGCGGTTCGATTTGAATATGAATACCGTGATAAAACTGGACAATGGTGGAGAGCTTATGGAAATGAAAATTGGGAGTTTAATGAAAATGGATTAATGAAAAATCGATTTGCTTCAATTAATGATTTGGCAATAGATGAATCGGAAAGACGATTGTAAAGAATTTTATAATTTTACATATTTCAAATCTTCCATTAGATTTCATAAAACCTAATGGAAGATTTGAATGCTCAGTTTTATAACAATACAATTACAATATTTATCTCAGAAGGACAACCAAATTCTTCTTATAAAAATATGGATAACCAAAATCAATCTCGCATATTAAGATTAGGAAAACGACTAGCAAAGATATTGCTAGGGCTATTATTATTTTTATCTATAGTAGTTATAGTTGGGTGGTATATATTGCGAACCGATCATCCTTATGTCATTGATAAAATCCAAAAGACTGCGCTCGAAAAATGGAATGCAGAAATAGAATTAGATGGCTACGAACTAGAATGGAGCCAACTTTTTTCCCAATTAAAAATTCAAGTTCGTGGTTTAAGTATTTCCACTACTGATGAAAACCTTCCTCCTTTTTTAAAAATCAGTCAAGCCAATTCCGAAGTTAATGTCTGGGATTTAAAAACCAAAGATTATCATGCTTATCCAATTGAATTGGATAGTGTGTGGATTCATATTTATAAAGACTCGTTGGATAAAAGTAATTTGGCATTTCGAGAAAAAACTAATGAGGTAGAAAATTTAGAAAAGAAAAAACCCAAAGCATTTAAAAATAAAATAAAAGAACTTCCTTTTGTCCAAATCAATTATTTAGATTTTCATAATCAAAAAGTAGCGTTAGGCAAATGGCAAAAATTCCAACTCAGCCATGCGGAAATTCAACCTCAGATTTTGGAAAATGGAGATTTTACTGCTCACTTATTATCTGATTGTTTTTTTAATGGTTTGGTTTTTAAAGAAAACGAAGCTGGGTTTTTGATGAATACTTCAGGGAAGTTGGATCTTAATTTGGCTTTGCTTGATGAAGGAAAAATGATAGCAATTAAAAATTCCACGCTTACCGTTGATGAAAATAATTATATTATTGAAGGTCATTTACTCCAAGCAGATACTAATGAATTAGAATTAAAAATTCACAACGCTGGAGTCAAGATGAAAGAGGTACTGCCTTTGCTCTCCGATAAAATCAATTTTGTTTTAAGGAATATAAAAGTGGAAGAACCTATTCAAGCCAACTTTTCGATGGTTAAGAAATTGAACTCAGGTAAAAAGGAAGTCATCAAAATTGATTTTTCATCTAAGGATACTCGACTGGTAATCAATGGTGCGGAAATGACTTCGACAACTTTCTCAGGGCAATTTAGTAATGACTATAATAATGATGGAATTGGAAATCCTGAAACGGCGTGCTTGTTGATTCATCAATTGGATGGTGATTTGTTAGGAATGATTCCTATGAAATTATTTGGAAAAATCACCAATCTTAAAAATGCAGAGGTCGATATTTTTGGAGAATTGGATATTAATATGCCTCGCCTTAATCCATTATTAGCTTCACAAGATAAGCTAACTTTTAAAGATGGTAATGCTGCGTTTGATTTTCATTACCAAGGAGGTTTAAAGAATTTATTAGATTCTCCATTCGAAGAATTGGATATCAAACTCAAAGGAAAAGCAACTTTTGATGACATAAAAATTGAGCAGGCGAATCGTTACGCATCTTGGCCTTCGCTCTCAGGACGAATGCATTTTACTGAAGATGAATCTTCGTTGGATGATATTTTTTTGGAATGGATGGGTTCTAATATTCACATAAGTGGTCAATTAGGAAATTTGCCAGAGTACCTTCTTTATGATGCGGATGCCTTGAATAGTGATTTGAATTTAAAATTTGATGTGCTCGATTTTAATCAATTTAAAAATAAAAATCCCAACCAAGTGAATCTCTCAAAGAAGGAACTATTCACTCCTGAGAAATTCGAAAAGCTGTTTCAGAATATCGCAACCAATATCAATGGCAATATCCAACTCCAAGTAGATTCTTTAATTTTTGGTGATTTATTTGCGACAGATTTTAATTCTAGTTTTCAATTATTTACGCCACGTCGTCCTGAGTTTATAGATTCTTCTATGATTAGGATGGATAAAATGACTACCAATTTTATGGGACATACTTATATGTCTTTAGATTTGGGCGTGTCCAATGATTCTATAACAGACTTGTGGGTAAGTTTGAAATTACCGAAGACCAGTCAAACTGCGAATTTTTTCTTTCCTGAAAATATGGAAATCATGGACGGAGATGCTAGCATGGAATTGTATGCAAATGTTCCCTTGCGTTCCGTTTTTGCAAAAGATGATTTGTTCTCCGATATTCAATTTAAAGGTTCAATAGGCTTTGATGAATTAGAATTAGAGGCTGATGAAATTGATTGGCCTGTGCAGAAAATCTCTGGCCCAATGAATTTTCATAACGATCAAATATCTTTTGAAAATATAAATTTCGAATATGAAAATTCACCATTTGTATTGAATGGAAACATTGATGACTATTTCTTTTTAAGAGGAAATAATTCAATCAAGTCCAATGTATATTTAAATTTAAGAGGCAATCATTTTGACCTCCGAAATAATAATAAAAACAATACTGCTCCGCAAAAAGCAATCCCCTCTCCTGCCGATTTATTCCGTTCACTAGATACTGTCTTTCATTATACTACAGGGAAAATTGATTTAATGATCGATTCTATTTTGACTAATGAAAATGTGATTAATCCTTTTTTGCTACAAGCACAACTTGTTCCTGATCTTCAAAATCCAATGCAACATCAGTTGGTAGTGGATAGTCTTAATTTTGGTTTTGGTCCAAAGAATAATATTAAAGGTAGAGCATTAATCACCAATCCAGATGATCCAAAAATAGATGCACACTTTAAAACACGAATAAAATTTAAGCAACTTAAAAAAATATTACCATCAGAATTCGTGGAATTGAAAAAAGGATATTTCAAAATGGATTTGGATTATCACTCTCCGTTATTTGATTCTATGACTGTTGAGAATTATTTGCTCAACGCTAAATTAAATGGTTCAATTCAAATTGTGGATGGAAAAATATTTTATAATTATCGCCATTTTGAATTCAAAGATATTTATGCTCATATAAGATTTGATCAAAAATCAATTTACATTCGAGACTTGGATATGCTTATCAATGGCAATAGATTTTTTAGCAGCGGGGAGTCAATAGATTTTTTCCCATTCTTTATTTTACCTAATCGAAAGGCACATATAAAATTAGATGTAGCTTCTCCTTATTTTGATTTAGGAAGTTTCATCACACCTCACGAAATAGAAAAAAAGAAAAAATCCATCCCTTTTGTTACCGCTGATACTACCGAAAGTGTTTTGTCAAATACAGTAACTTTAATCGACGAATTGTTGCACAAAGGTTCTTTAGAAATGAGTACAGATATTAAAGTATTGGCTTACGAAAAATTTAAGGCAGATAAGATTAAAGGAAAGATCTCCTTCCAACCTGACTCCGTTCAATTGAATAATTTGAAAATGGAAATTGCAAAAGGCAAGGTTTCCCTTGACGGTGTTTTATCGGGAGTGGTACGACATCATCCTAAAGTCGAGTTGGATTTAAACATGGAGCAAAATGATATGCAAGAAATTCTTCGACAGTTTAAAGATTTCGGTCAAGATCAATTTGGTTATAAAAATCTAAAAGGCAATGCATCTGCAAGTGTACAATTTAAAGCAGACATTAATTCTAAATATTCGATTTTACCTGAAACGATGTTGGGAAATGTTAAACTCCAATTTAACGAAGGTGAATTGATTAAGGTCAAAGCTTTGGAAGATCTCTCAGGTTTCTTATTTCGAAAAAGAAAACTAGACCATATTCTTTTTGACACTCTTGCTACTACAATTCACATTCGTGGAAATAATATGCACTTAGAGAAAACTAAATTGCATTCTAGCTCTTTCGATTTTATGGTAGAAGGTGTTTATAATTTAGCTTCATTTGATAAAACTCGAATTCTTTTGACTGTTCCTTTTAGTAATTTGTATCGTCAACATATTACGGCTGAAGCTATGAAAAATGGTGATTCAAAACGGAAAGGTATGCCGATTTTAATTGAAGCTAGTCCTAAAAAGGAACGGTTGAGGTTTCGGTGGAGGTTGTTTAATTCTAAGAAGAATAAGAGGAGGTATCGGGTGATTGAGGGGGGGAGAGATTAGAAGAGGAATAGAAAATAATATATAATTTACAGATCCTTTGAACCTATAAACGAATATAATATTGCTTATAGTTTAATGGTTGTATTTTCTTACACATTCCTTCCAATTGATAATATACTTTTATACAAAAGCAAGAATACTAGCTTTGAAACTCATATCAGTTTAATGCATTGAATAAAAAATATTTTCTTGTACGGTAATTTAATTTGTACGATAATTGAAAAATATGTATATTTGATTTATGGAACAGGAACTATTGAACATAGCAATTAAGAATCTATCTACTTTCCCTGAGCTGGAGGTTAAAGAAGTTCTTTCAAATATATTACCTAACAATATTCACGATGGAGAATTAGTCCTTTTTTTAAAAGGACTTTCATTTAATATTCCATTTACAATAAAACGTAAAGTTACGGCTGCTCAACTCCCATTTTTTCAAGAGTATTTTTCTAATAAAGGATTAATACTTTTTGAATCTGCTTCCATGTCAATAAAGAAACAATTGAGAAAATTGGGCATCAATTATATTGAAATATCTGGGAATGCATATATATATCATAACGGTATTTATATTTTTATAGATACAAAGAAGAAAATAAAACTGGAAGATCCTGACTCAAATACCGCATTTTCCAAAACAGGGTTAAAAGTTATTTATCAATTGTTAAGTAATAAAGATTCGATAAATTATACTTATAGAGAACTTGGGAAAGTTTCAGGTGTATCTATCGACACTATTGGACGTGTTTATAAAGAATTAGTACGTGATAAATATCTTGTCAAAACCAATAACCATAAATATAAGATTATTGATGATGAAAGACTTTTTCAGGATTGGGTTACCTTATTTAATAAAACTCTACGACCAAAATTGAAGAAGAGGTCATTTCGGTCCACAAACAATAAAAAGATTCAAAATTTATTTAGTACTAATTTTAAGGGAAAAATTAGTGGAGAATTAGCTGCAGAGTTGATATCTAATTATAATATTGCTCAAAAGGCTATTATTTATGTTAAAGGTTCATTTGTTGATTTAGCTATAGAATTAAATTTAAGACCTGATAAGGATGGAGAAATTACAATGATTGAACAATTCTGGAATGATGATTATGATGAATTCGAGCAAATAGCAAGTTTGCCCTTAGTATATGCAGATCTAATATCAGATCCTGAACCTAGAAATTTATTGACTGCTAAATTAATTTATAATAAGTATGCCTAGTAATCTTCTTGAAGCACTTGGAAATGACGACCTAAAAAATATAATATCTGATACTATTGAAGCAGCAAATGAACTAAATATAGACTTCTTTGGTGTCGGGGCTTTAGCTAGAAACGTATGGTATATAGAGAATGATCGTAAACCTAGAGGGACTAAGGATGTTGACTTTGGAGTTTATATACCAGATTCCGAAACATATTCTGCATTAAAATCAAAGTTGATAAAACACTACAAATACGTTCAGTCAAGTGGGAACGCATTTTGTTTAATTTCTCCTAATAACATCCCTGTTGATTTTCTACCTTTTGGAGAGATTGAGAACCAAGGTAAAGTTCTTATTGATGGTAAAGGGTTAACAACTATCAAACTTGATGGGTTTAAAGAAGTATATGACAAAGGAATTAGAACGGTTGATATTGGATTACAAACCATTAACATATGTACTATTCCATCAGTTGTTTTATTAAAACTAATAGCATATGATGATAGACCAGAACATCGATCTAAAGACCCATTAGATATCTCTTCAATAATTAAGGAATTTCCAAACATCGAATCTGATTTATTATGGGACGAGTACAGCTATCTATATGACCAAGATATTTCTCATGAAGAAATTGGCACAATTGTATTAGGGTGTGAAGTCTCTAAATTGATTTCCCAAAACAAAGAATTACTTAATAGAGTTTTAAGAATATTACAAGATGCCATTAACTTGACTAGTTCTCTTGCTGAGAGAATGATAATTGATAATGAGAATGAAACAATAGAACAAAAACAAAACTTGTTAAGGCTTTTCAAACAGGGCATTAAAAAAGAATAAAGATTGCTAACACTCCGTCCACCTATCAACACACACTAGCGCAGAACCTTAGGTTCGTGCATGATACAGAATAAACAAATCATCAAAACAACATAACAATACATTTACAGAAACAAAAATATTGTTCGATAATATCCGAAATAACAATATTGGAAAAAGACAATATCATAGTCTATTTTTAATTTTATAATTAAAAATACTATGGCAAAGAAAACAAAGAAGGAGATTTATCAACCTGATGATATTTTCTTTAAGTTCGTGATGAACAAAACTGAAAATGCAAAAGCCTATGTTCAATATATTCATCCTGAATGGGCAGAGCGATTAGATTTAAATACAATGGAACGTCAGGAAGAAACGTTTCTCATTCCTAATCTAAAAAGTTTTGATGCAGATATTAATTATCGTTGTCGTCTAAAAAACTCCAATCAAAATATTTCGATTTCTTTTTTATGGGAAAACAAATCTGTCCCTGAGAAATATATTTCAATTCAAGTAGGACTTTATTTATTTTTGGCTTATTATAAAATGACCAAAACTAAAGGTCGAAACTTGGAACCAATTATCCCACTTTTCTTTTATAATGGAAAAAAAACATGGAATCCAAAATCGGTTTACGAGTTATTTCAAGAACATCCGATAATTGAAGAGATTAAACCTTTCTTACCCAATTTCAGTTTTTTATTTACCGATATAACAAAAGTTCCTGAAGAACAGTTATTAAATATTGAAGCCGATTTTTTCAGAAGTGCAATGACTGCTATGGCAAATAGACATGACTTTGATTTGCTAGTCAAGAAATTTAGTATTATTTTTGGAATAGGCGATAATGATGAGGATATTCTAATTGCAATTGGACATTATGTTTTTGGAATTTATGAACGACAACCCAAGGACTTG
>JALZVK010000309.1 GCA_023301005.1 Saprospiraceae bacterium
ATCAAATATATATTTGATTGGGTTTGAAAAAATAAAAAGAGTTTTTTAATTATGCATTTCTTTGTATAACTCTTTACTTTTTTTATCTTTTTGATAATTAACTATGCATTCATCTTTAAGGTATTTGTCAATAGAAAAGTAGAAAGTAGTTCCTTGTCCTAAACTTGAATCTATCCAAATTTTTCCACCATGTCGATGAATTATTTTTTGACAAAATGCTAAACCAATACCTGTCCCTTCGTATTCTTGTTTATTATGAAGTCGTTTAAAAATTTCAAAAATTTGTTTTTGATATTTTGGTTCTATACCTATTCCGTTATCTTTTACTGAAAATGTCCAAGCAGCATCAGATAATTCTTCATGGTAAGAAATAACTACAAGAGGGGATTTATTTTTATTAAATTTAATAGCATTATTTATTAAATTAAAAAACACCATACCTATTTGATTTTGCTCACAATAAATATCAGGCATTTTATCAACTTTTAATTCAACATTTCTTTCTTGAATTTTATGAGAAAGGTCATGTGTTTTTTGACTTAATATTTGGTTTAGATTAGTATGTTGAAATTCTATTTCTTTTCTACCCACTATGGAGTAAGTAAGTAAATTAGTAATCAGTTGAGACATTCGAGTGACTCCATCTTTTGCGAAGTCAATATATTTAAACGCTTGTTTGTCAAGTTGTTTTTCATATTTACGTTCTAAAAGATTTATGAAGTTTCCAACAATTCTTAATGGCTCTTGTAAATCATGGGAAGCAATATAAGCGAATTGCTCTAGGTCCTTATTAGATCTTTGTAAGTCTTTATTTGACTCTTGAAGATTTTGAGTTCTTTTAGCTATTTCGATTTCGAGATGTTCATTACGTTCTTTAATCTTTTGTAGAAGAGATTGAACTTCCTTATTTTTTATTTCTAATTCTTCAGTTCTTTGTTGGACTAAATATTCCATCTGTTGCTCTCGTTCATGTAGAGCTTTTTCGATCATCTTTCGGTTAGCGATTTCGGCATTAAGGTTTTTATTATATTTTTTAAGGATTATATTACGATAGGATATATTTTTTGTGTAGGACTTTATACCTAAACTTATCAATCCTAAAATTGCCAAAAGAATAGCAATACTAAACCACCATGTTTCCCAAAAAGCTGGTTTTTTTATTATTTTAATTGAAGTACCGATTTCGTTCCATACACCATAATTATTTGAAGCTTTTACTCGAAATGTATATTGTCCAGGTTTAAGATTAGTATAGACTGCATGAGTATTATTTTGAGTATAAATCCATTGCTCATCAAACCCTTCCAACATATATGCATAAGTATTTTTCTCAGGTCGATTATAGTTAAGCGCAGTATAGTCTATAGATAAATAATAATAATTATGTTCTAAGCTAATTTCATTTTTATAGGTAGCAGTTTGTTTTGTCTCCCCTTCAGGACTCATTGTTTTAACCTCCGTAATATAAATAGGTGAAGGGTTTTGATTCATGAATATATTTTGAGGATGAAACCTAGTAATACCTCGGCGACTGCCAAAATAAAAATATCCATCTTTATCTCTATAGCTTGAACCAGATTGAAAAGTAACATCACCAAGACCATCTCTTTTTTCATAAGTATTAAATAATTGAGTCTCTGTATTAAAAAAAAGAATCCCTTCGGTAGTACTTGCCCATAAATTTCCATCATCAGTTTTTTCGATACTTTGGATGCAGTATTTATTTTTGGTTGCACTATAATTTTTGAATTTTTTCTTTTCCAGATCATATCCACTTAGTCCATTACTGCTTCCTATATACAGAATGCCATTAACTTCTTCTAAAGCAATTTCTCTATTTGAAGGAATTGAATTTTCAGGATCAGAAGAATCATGTTTAAACGATTCAAATGTGAACATATTCAAACTAGGATTTTTTAATCTATTCAAACCATTATAAGTAGCAAACCAAATATTTCTGTTACTATCTTCAAATATTTGATTGATAGAATTGTCACTAATAGAGTTAGGATTTTCAGGGTCATGAATAATTGCGGTATATGATCGATCTTCTTCATTTATCATAAAGAGGCCTTGTTCAGTTCCAATCCAGATTCTTTCATAACTATCTCTAAATAGAGAATTAGTTTGAAACGTATTAAGTTGTTGTTGTAAACTATTAGGAATTGGATAAATTTTGGAAGTATTGGTTTTTTGATTTAATACATAAATTCCATTTGATGTTCCTATATAAAGGAGAGAATCTTTAAAATTATAGAGCGTGGAAGTTTTGTTGTTTTTACCAAAATCATCTTTAAAATGATAATTATATATTTCATTTTTTTTCAAATCATATTTTAATAATCCTTTTTCACCATTACCTATCCATGCTATTTTTTCGGGACTAATATATAAATTTTGATTAATAGATCTTTTTGATAAATGAGCACTAAGACTATAGATATCAAATTGGTCAGTAAACCAATTATATTGACTAATTCCACTATAAGTACCAAACCAGAGTAATCCTTGTGAATCTTCAAATATGGAACTAACATCACTATTAGTTAAAGAGTTTGGATTTGTAGAACTGAACTTATATTGTTGAGAAATAAACTCAGGTTTTTGTTCTGTAACTTGAAGAAAATTAGAAGAAGGTAAATCTTTTGCCAAAATTCTATTTAGACCATTCACCGTACTTAGCCATAAATTATCCTTGCTATCTTGATATACACTTTGTAAGTTATCATTACAAATCCCTTTTGGATTTGATTCATCATAAGTGTAATTATGGAAACGAGGATTCCAATTGTTATTTGTAAATGTATTGTTAGCATTAGGTGGTAATTGCATTAAAAATAATCCTGCACCTCTTGAAGCAACCCAATGTCGCTTTTGTTTATCTTGAAAAATATGCCAAATATGATGGGATTCCGTTTTGTTATTAGGAATAAAATTTTGAAATCGAGCTGCGTTTATATTACCATCTTCAGGTAGCGTTAACAAGTGTAATCCACCTGCCCAAGTTCCAACCCAAATCCAGCCTTTATCATCTTCCATAACACTAAGTACTGCTTTACCTTGTAAAGCATGTGGATTTTTTCTATCAACTTTAAAAGAAAGAAAAGATTCAGTCTCGTAATTAAAAATATTAAGACCATCTTCTGTCCCAACCCAAAGTCTTCCTTTACTATCTTCAGTTATAGATAGTATCTCATCATTACTAATACTTGTAGGATCGTTGATGTCCTTTTTATATGTTTTCCATTCGCCACTTGGTTGATGATATTTAGTTAGCCCACCGAGGCGGGTACCTATCCAAAGATTTTTTTTACTATCTAAATAAAGTGACCTTATATTACTTGATTGAAGTCCTCCTGAGATTTCAGGATCGTTAGCTTGGAATATTTTTATATGATTAGAAGATTCATATCGACAAAGACCATCATTAGTACCTATCCATACAAAACCTAAATCATCTTTGGTAATAGCGTTAACTGTGTTGTTAGGAAGTCCATCAACGTTATTAATTGTTGTGAAATTTATCTTAGAATTAACCTGACTAAAAAGAGGGAATACTAAAATAAAAAAGAGAACAGTTATAGCAGAACCTCTAGGTGTTCTTTCAGCCATAAATAAACATTTAGCATGATACTATTCTTAAATAAAAATAGTTAGTTAGTTAGCAATAAATAAATATTAAGCAAACTTCATACCTATCAAGCATAATCCATTTTTAACAATGCTTATATATGGAAATAAACATCGAGTTATTGATTTTTTGATAAAAAATCATCTAGTTCTTCTACACTTGGATTGACTAAGACTATAACACCTTTTTCGTCTAATAAATATTTAGTAGGAACGTCTTTTACGCCGTATAGTTGTGCGATTGGAGAGTCAAAAAATCTAAAACTATTTACTTTATCAAAGACATGATTTTGCCAATCCAAATTATGTCTACTTATTGCTGCACGCATACTTTTTTCTTTTTTTTCAACAGCAACTCCAACAATATCAAATCCGTTAGCTGATTTAAATTTTGTGTTTTTATATTTATTAAATATTGTAGCTAAAGGAACAAATTCTCTTTGGCAAGGTCCACACCAACTTCCCCAAAAATCAATCAAAACATATTTCCCTTCCAAACTTTTTAAAGAAGATTTTTCTCCAGAAGGAAGTGTCCATTCAAAATTAGGAGAACGTTCGCCGTCATCAAACTTTGGCATTTTATATAAATATTTTCCAACCACAAAGCAAAGAATGAATATAGGTAAAGCCCATTTTTTAAAAGGTTTCATATTGTTTTTTTATTTAAATATAAAAGAGTCAAAGACTCTAAATTAATTTCAACACAAATATCAACTTATTTAATGAATGAAAATAGAATAAGTTTGTAACTTCCAGCGATTTTTTAAAAACATGTCCGTTATACGATTTTTAGCAATGTGAATCTATTTAATTCGTATTCCTAGAAAGAAGAATGGGCAAAAAAAAATACTATGTTAAGCATTACTCCAACTGAGATTCCTCAAAAAGATTTACATCAATATTTATTAGGTTGTGTTGCACCTCGTCCAATTGCATTTGCAAGTACTATAGATGAAAATGGCAACCCCAATATCGCTCCATATAGTTTCTTCAATGCCTATAGTTCTAATCCTCCGATTTTGGTTTTTTCATCGAATCGCCGAGGCATAGATAATATGACAAAAGATACTTTGAAAAATGTAGAAACTACTGGCGAAGTAGTTATCAATATGGTGAGTCATAGTATAGTGCGACAGATGGCGGTAGCAAGTATTTCATTTCCATCGAATGTAGATGAATTTGCAAAATCAGGATTGACTCCTATCAAATCGGAATTAGTTAAACCATTTCGAATAAAAGAATCACCCGCTCAATTGGAATGTAAAGTGAAGCAAATTATTTCATTGGGCGATCAAGGAGGTGCAGGGAATTTGATTATCTGCGAAGTTGTGAAAATGCATATTGATGAAAATGTATTAGATGCGGAGAAAAAAATTGATCCTCAAAAAATTGATTTGATGGGAAGAATGGGAAGAGCATTTTATGTGAGAGCAAGTGGAAAAAATGTACAACCATTTTTTCAAAATGTAATGGAAATCACAATTGGTTTTGATCAACTGCCTGAGAGTATTCGTACTAGTGAAATTTTGACTGGAAATAATTTAGGACAATTAGCAGGACTAGTTGCTTTGCCAAGTGCTGAAGCAGTTCAAGAATTAAAAGATGATGAAGAGATGCAGAGTATTTTAAAATCTGAAAATGCCAAAGAGACTTTACACATGTTTGCAAAAACGATTTTGGATGAAACGGATAATCGAATGTTTGCTGCAGAAGTTTTGATGTTAGCAGATTCCATCTAAAAAGACAAATTTTAATTTTAATAAAAACGAGTAGGTATTAGCGCAGTCGTGCTAATACCTACTTTTTTTTTATAGAAGTAATTCCAAAATAACTTTGAATTTAAAAAAGATGCTATCTTGTTTTTAAATTTTAAAAATCAATATCATGTGGAAAGAAGAAAATAATCAATTACAAGCGACTTTTAAATTTAAAGATTTTGCAGAAGCATTTAGCTTTATGACGGAAGTTGCAATTCATGCAGAAAAACAAAATCATCATCCTAATTGGAGTAATGTATGGAATACTGTCGAGATAAATCTAAGCACTCACGATGCTGGAAATATTGTAACTGAAAAAGATAATAAGTTGGCAGAAACGATTTCCTCTATTTTTAAAAGGTATGAATCTTAATATTGAAATATGAATATTCAATCTAAACTTCCAAATGTAGGAACGACTATTTTTACAGTTATGTCAGCACTTGCCAATGAGCATCAAGCGATTAATCTTTCTCAAGGTTTTCCGAATTTTGATTGCGCACCTGAGCTGCGAAATTTGGTTAATAAATATTTGCAAACTGGTTTTAATCAATATGCTCCGATGGGAGGTGCGCCAGTTCTAACAGAGAAGTTAGCGCATAAAATTCAAAAACTTTACGGAGCAAATGTCAATCCCAAAACAGAGATCACAATTACTGCGGGAGGTACTCAAGCACTCTTTACTGCGATTACGACTTTTATAAAATCGGGCGATGAAGTTGTGTTGATTGAACCTGCTTATGATTCTTATGGACCTTCTATTGAAGTTTGTGGAGGAGTGGTGGTACCTTATGAAATGAAAGTTCCTGACTTCAAAATTGATTGGAATGAGTTAGAAGAATTGATGAATGATCGAACTAAAATGTTAATCATAAATACACCTCATAATCCAACGGGAAGTATATTGTTAGAAAAAGATTTAAAAATAATAGAAGCACTTGCTGAGAAATATGATTTGATAGTTTTGAGTGATGAGGTTTATGAACATTTAATTTATGATGAGGAACAACACCAAAGTGTGTTGCGTTTTCCAAAATTATTTCAACGAAGTTTAGCTGTTTATTCTTTTGGGAAAACATTTCATAGTACAGGTTGGAAAATGGGTTACTGTGTTGCACCTGAACACTTGATGAAAGAATTTAGAAAGGTTCATCAGTTCAATGTTTTCTCTGTTAATTCATTTGTTCAATATGCAATTGCAGAATATTTGGAGGAAGAATCAACTTATCTTTCACTCAATAATTTTTATCAAGAAAAGAGAGATTTCTTTTTGGATAAAATAAAAGATTCAAAATTGCGTCCTATAAAATGTGCAGGTACTTATTTTCAGTTAGTAGATTATTCTGAAATTAGTGATGAACCAGAATTTGAATTTGCTAAAAGAATGACGACAGAATTTGGAGTTGCTGTGATTCCTGTTTCTGCATTTTATACCAAAAAAATAAATCAGAAAGTGGTGAGAATCTGCTTTGCGAAAACAGAAGATTTATTAGAGGAGGCTGCGGAACTAATTTGTAAAATCTAAAAATTATGTATCAAAGTAAATTACAGATTCTCTCTTTTATGGGAATAGTTTTACTATTTTTTTTTAGCTGTAAAAAAGAACCAACGCCTCTTGACTTGCCACCGCCGCCACCAGAAGTTTGCGATTTTTTTTCATTTAAAATAAATGGAGCAAGTTGTGCTTTAGATGAAACAACAAACACTTTTTATTTTTCTATAAATGAATATGAAAAAGAATTTTCACCATTAATTGAAGTTGCAGATAGTAATGTACAAGTTTTTATAAATGGAAATGCAATTACGAATTTTGCTAATAATGATCTAGGAGTTGTAAAAGTAAATGAACCACTTCCTGTCAAATTTATTTTATGCGATTCAACAGAGTTTGAATATGAATTAATTTTTTCTCGCCTACCAATTATTCAAATCAATACAGGTAATCAATCCATTAATAATGATCCAAAAATTGCTGTGAGTTTTTTATTAAATGATCCAGACTATATAGATCATGGAAGAACAGAACAAGAATATGAATCTATTATTGGAATAGAATTAAGAGGAGGTGCTGCTCAAACATTTCCAAAAAAAGCCTACGGATTGGAGTTGTGGAAAGATAGTTTAGGAACAGATAAAATCAATGAATCCTTACTCGGAATGAGAGAAGATGATGATTGGATTTTGGATGCGATGTTTATTGATAAAGGACGAATGAGAAATCGAGTGTCTACTGATATATGGTTAGATTTTCAAGAACTACATTATAAAAATGAAGAACCAGATGCTAAAAGTGGAACTCATGGAAGATTTGTAGAAGTATTGTTAGATAATGAATATTGGGGCGTTTATGCATTTACGGAACGAATGGATAGAAAGCTTTTGCAACTTACGGAAGTTGATTCTGGAAATGATTTCGGATTATTATATAAATCTGTTAATTGGGAAAATGGAACAATCAGATTTGAAAATTATTTTGATTTTGATCCTTTGTCAGATTATTGGGAAGGTTGGGAACAAAAATATCCAGACCCATCTAATGATGGAATATTTTGGGATTCATTGGCAGGCTTTACGCAATTTGTAATTGAATCATCGGATGTAGAATTTCAAAATCAAATTCCACAGCAGCTAAATATTGACAACGCAGTTGACTATTATATTTTTCTTAATCTCATTCGAGCAGATGATAATGTTGGAAAGAATATTTATTTTTCAAAATATAATCAAGCTGATAAATTCTTTATTGTTCCTTGGGATTTGGATGGAACTTTTGGTCGTTTCTGGGATGGAAGTACAACTACCACAGAAGTTATTTTAAGCTATAATCTTTTTGATAGATTGATAATTACCAATGCAGGAGATTTCAAAAACAAACTTAAGCAACGATGGTCAGATTCTCGTAACAATATATTTACAAAAGATGTTTTGATGAGTTATTTTGAAAATTATGCGACAGTGTTTGAAGCTAATGGAACATTTGAAAGAGAAAGAGTAAAGTGGAGCGTAGCGAATACATTAGATGAAGAAATGGATCTCGCGAGTAATTGGATTAGTGGAAGATTAGAAAAGTTAGATGCGTATTTTGATTTACTCTAATTGCTGAATGAATTATTTTGCTTCGCTTTTAATTTTAAAAAATCAAACCCAAATTTTCAATTTTGAAAATTTGGGTTTGTTGATTTTATAAATAAGAAACACGAGTTATTTTTAATAAGCTCGTTTATCATTTTTTTCCATGTAATTAATGAAGGCACGATTCACTACTTTGTTCCCGCCGGGAGTAGGATAATTTCCAGAGAAGTACCAATCGCCTTTATGATTTGGACAAGCTTTATGCAAACCTTTTACTGTTTGATAAATGACTTCTACTTTTGGTTTGATTCCTTCAGGTGTGATAATTTGAGCAATCTTTTTAGAAACTTGTTTATATGAAAAATGGTCATAAAGAGATTTTACTTCATTGACCACATCTTCTTTTGGTAAACCTTCTTGTGTCTTACAACGCTCATACGCTTCGTCCAAAAGATGTTCTTGATTCGTCTCTTTAAGCAATGCAACTAATGCACGAAAAGCAACAAATTCTTTCATCTTCGACATATCAATTCCATAACAATCTGGAAAGCGAATTTGAGGAGCAGATGAAACGACAACAATCTTTTTAGGTCGTAACCTAGAAACCATTTGTATAATACTATCTCTCATCGTCGTACCTCTTACGATAGAATCATCAACTAAGACCAAAGTATCTTTATCATTTTTCACAACGCCATAAGTGACATCATATACATGAGAAACAAGTTTTCCTCTATCATTATCAGCAGTAATAAAAGTTCGAAGCTTCGCATCTTTAACTACAATTTTTTCAACTCGCGGCGTAAGCGATAAAATTTCATCTAATTGTTTTTCTTTTAAACTTCCGTTTAAACTTAGAATTTTATCTCTTTTAAATTGATTCAATTTTTTCTCTACACCTTTTACTAAGCCAAAGAAAGAAGTTTCCGCAGTATTAGGAATATAAGAGAAAACTGTATTTTTAAAATCATATTTTACAGCAGCTAAAACTTGGTCAGATAACTGCTCGCCTAATTTTTTTCTTTCTTCATAAATCTCTTTATCCGTTCCCCTTGAAAAATAAATCCTTTCAAATGAACAAGACTTTCTTTTTTGAGGAGTAATAAATGGTTTTTCACTTATCTCACCATTTCGTTTGATAATCAAAGCATGTCCAGGTTTCACTTCTTGTATTTTACTAAAGTGAACATCCAAAGCAGTTTGAATTGCAGGTCGTTCCGAAGCAGCAATTATTACTTCATCATTACGATAATAATAAGCAGGTCGAATACCATTTGGATCACGCATCATAAATGCATCACCATGCCCAATCATACCAGCCATAACATAACCGCCATCAAATTTTTTACTAGCTCTTCTTAATAATCTTTGAACATCGAGGTTCTCAATTATTTTTTCATTCAATTCCTCAGTAGAAAAATTTTCAGGTTTGTACCAAGCATGTAATCGCTGAACTTCGTCATCAAGGAAGTGTCCAATTTTTTCTAAAACCGTAACGGTATCAGATTTCTCTTTAGGATACTGCCCAAGTAAAACTAACTCTTCAAATAATTCATCGACATTTGTCAAATTGAAATTACCTGCTACCACTAAGTTTCTACTAATCCAGTTATTTTGTCTTAGAAAAGGATGGCAAGCCTCAATGGTATTTTTACCATGAGTACCATACCGAAGATGCCCCATCAGGAGTTCACCTGTATAAGGGAGATTTTCTTTGAGCCAAACTGGGTCACTTAATTTTTTAGGAGGTAGGTCTTGAAAGTACTTATAAATTCCGTTGAATACTTCTTTAAGGTATTGAGGGCCATTGCTTCGGCGGCGGCTAATATATCTTTTTCCAGGTTTTGGATTTAATTTTATAGTTGCCACTCCAGCGCCATCTTGTCCACGATTTCGCATTTTTTGCATGAGTAGTTGCAGCTTTTGCAGACCATACAACGAAGAACCGTATTTATCTTGATAGTATTCCAAAGGTTTGAGCAAGCGAATCATAGCGATTCCACACTCGTGTTTTATTTGATCACTCATCAATCTCAGATTGAAAATTTTGTTATAAATTTATTTCCTCACTTACTTTGCAAATATAGTTTGTTCATTGACAAATGTTATGATTTAATTCTAACTTTTAATGAACAACGACATTTGTTTAAAAAAGAAATAATTTTATAAAAGTGGCACAACAAGAGTAAAGAGGATAATGTTTTATTAAAGAGCTATTTATTCCTGAAAATAGATTTTGTCAGGAGCTATCGTTTTAGACAATTTTAAATGTGTATATATAGCTTATAATTAGTAATTTTGCGGAGTTTTTTAAGAAAGTACAAATAAATAGAAAATGATGTCGAATAGATTTTTATTAACAATATTAAGTATAGTTTTCCTTTTTGGAATTACAAATATCCAAGCTCAAACAGATGACCCTGTTTTATTCTCAGTAGATGGGACTCCTGTACAGCTTTCAGAATTTGAATATATTTATTCTAAAACGAATGGAGATAAAGCAGATTTTTCTCGAAAATCATTAGAAGAATATTTAGATCTATATGTCAAATTTAAATTAAAAGTGCGGCGAGCAAAGGAAATGAAATTGGATACGATACCTGCACTTCAAACAGAGTTAGAAGGTTATCGTCAACAATTGGCGAACTCATATCTTGTAGATAAACAAGTTACAGAGCGACTAGTACAAGAAGCTTATGATCGATCTTTAAAAGATGTAGACGTTAGTCATATAATGATTCTAGTACAACCTACTGCTACACCTAAAGATACTCTTGAAGCTTATCAAAAGGCAATGGTTATCAAAAGACAAATAGATAAAGGAGAAGATTTTGCAAAATTAGCAGCGGAAAAATCCGATGACAAATCAGCACAAACCAATGGCGGAAATATTGGATTTCTTACAGCACTACTTCCTAATGGGTTTTATGATTTTGAGTCTGCTGCATATAATTTGAAAAAAGGAGAAACGGCACTTGTAAAATCTGGAGCAGGTTATCATATCGTAAAAGTAAATGCTGAGCGACCTGCTAGAGGAGAAATTGAAGCTGCGCATATTTTAATTAGAAAAAATAAAGACAAAGTTGGAGCTGCAAAAACAACAATTGATAGTGTTTATCAAGCATTGCAAAGCGGAGCTGATTTTGAAACATTGGCACGATCACATTCTCAAGATAATCTTTCCGCAGGCAAAGGAGGTAATATTGGATTTTTTGGAATTAATAAATATGAACGTTCATTTGAGGATGCTGCTTTCGCAATTAGTACGGAAGGAAAATATATTCAGCCTGTAGAGACTTCTGTAGGATGGCATATTATTAAATTGCTTAGAAAGAAGCCTGTTGAAAGTTTTGATATTGCAAAGAGAAAATTACAACCAAAAATTCAAAAAGACGAACGTTACGAAATTGCAAAAAATGCAATGTTGGAACGAATCAAGAAAGAAGGAAATTTTAGAGAGGATAAAAGGAACTATATGAAGTTCACATCTTTCTTGGATGATGAATTCAAATCACATAAATGGAAACCAAGTTCAAAAAATCCTTCGGATGTTTTGTTTTCATTGGAAGATGATATTAAATATTCAGTTGGTCAATTTGAAGAATATGCTCAGAAGAACTCAAGAGATCGATTGAGATTGGGAAGAAGTAAATCTACAGCTGAAGTAGTAGAGTTTCTTTATGGAAAATTTGTAGGCGAGAATTTAATGAAATATGAAGAGCGACAATTGGATGAAAAATATCCTGAGTTTAAAGCATTGATGAGAGAATATGAAGAAGGGATTTTATTATTTGAGGCAACGAAGGTTTTAGTTTGGGATAAAGCATCTCAAGATACTGTTGGGTTAGATAAATATTTTTCAGAACATAGAGACAACAGAAAATACATGTGGAACGAGCGAGCAGAGGTTAGTTTTTATACAGTAAAAAAAGAAGAAATAAAATCTTTAAAAAAGATTCGTAAGAACGCTAAAAAGAAAACACCTGAAAAATTATTAGAAAAATATAATAAAAAAGGAAAGGTGTTAACTCATCGAACAGAAACTATAGAAAAAGGCAAGAACAAAGTTGTAAATGATTTGCCTTGGAAAAAAGGATCTGTTTCAGCTACTGAAATAAACAAAAGAGACTTGTCTCATAACTTTTTAAAAATCGAAAAAATATTACCTAAGAGTGAAAAGACCTTGAAAGAAGCGCGTGGTTACGTCGTTGCAGATTATCAAGATCATCTTGAAAGAGAATGGGTAAAAGAATTAAAAAATTCTTTTGAGGTAAAAATCAATAAAGAGGTTTTTGAAAGTTTAATAAAAAAATAAAAAAGGTACGAAAAGTTCATTTGTTTTTACAAATGAACTTTTCGTATTAGACTTGTTACAAGGTTCATTTACGAAGTGGTCAAAATAATACTTGAGAACATGCTACAAAAAATCATCTACCTTACTTTGATTGCAACTTGCTTTTTGGTTAGTTGTACTACTGCCGAAGAGGAGACAGATAAAGATGATACAGAATTGGCAAAAGTTTTTTCTAAAAAATTATACCTTTCAGAATTGGAAGGGATGATTCCTGAAGGATCTTCAAAAGAAGATAGTACCAAAATAATTAACGCAGAAACAGAACGATGGGCAAGAGAGTCTTTGTTGATGCAGGAAGCAGAAAAAAATATTCCTCAAGATTTAAATATTGATGATTTAGTAAGAGATTATCGGTCATCATTGATTCGTCATAATTATGAACGTTTTTTAGTGGAAACGCAGTTAGATTCTATTATTTCAAAGGATGAACTTAATGCGTATTATGAAAAAAACAAAGAGCAATACCAACTGCCAACAAATATTCTTCGTTGCTATCTAATGAAGATTCCTAAAACTGCTAAAAATTTAGAGCAACTTAGAGATTGGTGGAGAAGTACAAAAGTGGAGGACTATAAAAACATGAAAGATTACGCTGCTCAAAATGCAGAATTTTATATGTTAGAAGATACAGTTTGGTATCAAATCAATGATGTAAAAGCACAACTTCCT
>JALZVK010000310.1 GCA_023301005.1 Saprospiraceae bacterium
GCCATCCTGCGGAGGATTAGCTTAGGCATAGTCGTTATCTTGGCTTTGACCTATGATTATTTATTGTTGTGGATGGCGGTAATATTCCTTTGAGTTGTGTGCAATTAAATAACCAGATTCAATTGATATGAAAATAGAAGTTTTTCCAGCAGAATATGGAGATTGTTTTTTAGTAACAATTGATGATAAGCATATTTTAATTGATTGTGGATTTGAAAGTACCTACATCAATTTCTTAAAACCAAGATTGCAAAAAATAGCAACAGAAGGTGGACGAATAGATTTGTTAGTTATAACTCATTTACACTCTGACCATATTTTAGGCATAAATATGTTTTTAGAAGAAAATGGCGATAATGCCAATCCGAACATAATTGAAGTGAATGAAGTATGGTTTAACGGGTTTAAGCATACGCATATATCTGAAAGATTAGATGAAGAGCTTGAAGAATACACGAAAGAAACCCTTGAAAATATAAAAGAACAAGGCTACTTGAAAGAAGGCTACACTGTAGAAGAAAACAGTCCGATAAGTGAAAAAGAAGCTATATCATTGACTGAACTAATTCTCAAAAATGGTATAAAGTGGAACTCGTCGTTATCAGGTAAAGCAATTACTTCAGACGAAAACCCTCAAATTGAAATTGATGGAGGGATTTCTATTGTTTTGCTATCCCCAACATCTGAAGCTCTTGCAAAATTAGATAAACAATGGTTGCGTTATTTAAAGCGCAAGAAATCCAATATAAAAATAACAGACAATGAGTTGTTTGACCAAACTTTCGAATATATTATTTCTCAAGAAAAACAATTTGTTGATGAGAAATATGCACCTATTGCTGATGTACAAGAAGAATTTACACAATTTCCTTTTGAACCAGATAAGTCAATCGTAAATAAAAGTTCGATTGCTTTTATTATCGAAAAAGACAATAAAAAAGCTCTTTTTTTAGGTGATGCACATTCTATAGATATTGAAAATTCTCTCAATTATTTGGTAAACAATATAGATTACGATTTAGAATTTGATTTCGCAAAGATTTCACATCATGGAAGTGAAGGCAACATGAGCCCAGAACTATTAAGTTTGATTACAAGTAAAAAATATTTGATATCAACTAATGGAAAACATCCAAGACATGAACATCCAGATAAAAAATTAGTTGCACGAATTCTGGCAAACGCAGATGTTCAAACGAAAGAGTTAATTTTCAACTATAACGTTCCAATGGTTGAATTAACCAGACAGGAGGCAAAACAGATTAAAGTAGTTAGTCCTGATAATGAGGAAATAATCGAATTTAATTTATGAGAGATTATAGGAAAATAATTGCTAAGATAAAATCAGCTAATTCTAATGGAACAGCATTTTTAATTAGCGATAAATATGCAATTACAGCAGCACATGTAATTGATGAAGGAGATGAAAACGATGTTAAGTTAACGTTTTATAATCTTCCTAAAAAAGTCATCAGAAAGGGGAAAGCTCTAAATTTGCAAAAATCATTAGATGAGAATATTGATGCTGTACTCATTGAGTTAGAAGAGAGCTTTACATTTTTGCCTACAGTTATTCCTTTTATTTGCTCTGATGAATTACCAGAAAGAATACGTTGGACTTCCTATGCTTACCCATCTGTTAAACAACATGGTGAACCTATTCGTGGATACATAAACAATACAATAACAACTGAAAATGAGGCGAAATGGGACATTGACCTCTTCTGTGATAATCAACTATTAAGTTATAAAGGAGCATCTGGTTCACCTTTGATTATTAACAATAAGATTGTAGGAATTATTATCGAAGAGACTAATAATACTTTAACTGCAATAAGCACGAAGAAAATGTTGAGTTTTCTTCAGGATAACAATATTTCAATCATCAATGAAATCATAAACTTCTCATACCCGCAAGAACTTGATTTAATTAATGAAAATTGGTTTTCTAACCACATTGAAAGGGCGTTAAATCATGCAAAACCAAGATACACCCCTCAGTTAAGTGTTGAAGTTCCATTGAATAAATATTTTGCAGCATTTTCACAGAGCGATATTATTTTTCATTATTTCGATAGTTTAATTGACAAATTGAACGAAACAATCAAGAACTGGAAAACTTCTGTTGATAATTTAGATGATTGGAATGGTAAAGCTGATTTTCCAGATGCAGCAAAAGAAACTTCAAAATCAATATTAGATAAGATGATGATATTAGAAACCTCTATCGATAATATATTGACAGAAGAAAACCCAGATGTTACGTTTTTATTAGATTATATTGATATTTTAATTAATGAGAATGAATGTAATGAGCGTGTTTTAATTGACGATTTTGAAGAAAAACATGGTAAAGGAAATCACTTAAATAAAAACTATTTACAGTTTCTGCATGAATATCAGATGTCTTTTCCAGAAAGACATATAGAACATTCTCAAGAAAACTTTAAAATCTTCACAGAACTTAAAGAAACACTGACTTCGCCGATTATTAAAGCCTTCCATTCAAGCCAAATACTAATTACTGGTGCTTGGGGAACGGGGAAAACACATTGTATATGTGATTTTTTAGATACCTGGAATAAAAGTGGAGGTTATGGGATTTTACTTTTTGGAGAACAATTTAGAGAAGGAGATGTTTGGACACATATCAAAAATAAACTTGATATACCTATTACTACCTCAACTGAACACTTATTGGCTAAATTAAATAATATAGCAGCGGAAACAGGTAAACCCCTATTGTTTTTTATTGATGCATTAAATGAAACAAAACAAACTGATTTTTGGATTGACAATTTAAAAAACCTTTTGTTTGACTTCAATAACTATTCAAATATCAAATTGGCTATTTCGTGCAGAACCAGCTACATTAGTAAAACTATAAAAGAAGATGTACAGCATGAGTTATTGTCAGTTGAGCATAACGGATTTACTAATATAGAATACGAAGCCAGCTTAGAGTTTTTTGATTTTTACAACATCGAAAAACCGTCCTTCCCAATAATGAATTCCGAATTTTCAAACCCCTTGTTTTTGAGATTATTCTGCGAAACTGTAGAAGGTGGCAATTCAAATACGTATAAAGATTTTCTTAGTATCACTAAGCTTGTAGAGGCTTTTTTAATAAGAAAAAACAAAGAAATTAGCAATAAACACGTAGAAATATTAGAGAGGGAATATTTGGTTCACAAAATTCTGATTACACTTGCTTTTAAAGCATTTGAATTAGAAGCTGGTGATTTATTATGGTCTGAGGCTGTCAATATCATTCAAGAAATTGTTTCAGACAGGACTTTATCAAGAAAGTTATTCGATGAACTTTTACAAGAGAATTTAATCAGGGAAGATGTAAATGAAAATAATGAAGATATTATATTATTCAGTTTTGAACGCCTGTATGAACATTTAGTTGTTGAAAAATTATTAGACGGTTTTGACAATGTTGAAGATGTTAGAAATGAATTTGATATAAATGGCAAATTCAAATGGTTAATACAAGACGAAACTTCTGTTGGTAAATACAATGGAATTATTGAAGCATTTACTATATATGTTGCGGAAAAATTTGTGGTGGAATTGGTTGAAATAACTGATTACAATAATCTTATAATTAAGCCTACATTAAGAGGTATGGTTTGGCGAAGTAATGAAGCTTTTTTTTATTCAAGCCAGACTATTGTAAATAGAAGTTTAAGAAGTAGCGAATTAGTAGAGGACGGCTGGTTGACATTAATACAATTGTCAACTCGTACAAATTGCCTACTTAATTCTGAGTTTTTATATCGAATTTTGGAACCAGTTTCTTTACCTGAAAGAGATTTAACATGGTCAAGCGTACTATTTAATAAATATCGAGAGGAGCAAAGTATAACTAGAGTAGTTAATTCGGCAATTACTTATGAATTGAATAATTTACATGAAGATACTGCAAAATTATGGGCTGAAACTTTATTGTGGTTTTGTTCTTCAAATGATAGAAGGCTAAGAGATTATTCAACAAGAGCGCTTACAAATATTATAGAAAAAACTCCCTCAATAGCATTGACTTTATTCGACCGTTTCTTTGCGATTAACGATGATTATATTTTTGAAAGGTTAACTTTAGCTATTTATGGAGCTTTCGTTAGAAATCCTATTGCAGAGGTTATAGTTCAATTAATACGTGATTTTCTAAATGTTTACGCGAAAAAAGCACAATTCCCAACAAATGTATTAATTAGAGATAATTTAAGGGGGGTTGCTGAACTTGCATTATCATTAGCAATTTTACCTGAAGACATTTCAATCGAGCATTTCCGCCCACCTTATGAAAGTCAATGGCCTTTAGAAATACCTTCAAACGATTTTATTGAACAGTACAAAGAAAGTTATCATGAATTGCCTAAATTGTATCAAAGTTGTTTTAATGATGATTTTGAAAAATATACTCTCAGTCACATAGAAAACTACTGCAAACTTGATTACGGAAAGTCAATTGAAACAGTTGACGGTTTTTCAAAATACGACTTTCAAAAATGGATTTTCAAAAACGTATTGGATTTAGGGTATTCTGAGCAATTTGAAAATGACGGTTATTTGGTTTATCATTATGGTGGAGGTCGAGCAAAGCCGAAGTGGGTTGAACGTGTAGGGAAAAAATATCAACTCATATCCTTTCATAGGCTATTGGGCTTCATTAAAGATAATCTTAAAGTTGAACGGAATTATTTTGAAATAGAAAATCCAGTTACACCGCCCTTTCAAGGGTTAAGCCAGAGGGACTTAGACCCCACATTTGGGAAAATCACACAACAAGACTACAGAGAAAAGAAATGGAATAACCTTTTTGATTATGATTTTAGTAATTATTTTGCGAAACCTGATGAATGGCTCGATTTAAGTGATTTACCAACCCCAAGTGATTTAATACAGAAAAATAACAATGGCGAACACTGGTTTGTATTAAGTAACCATTACAGTCAAAAACATTATCTATCACAAGATAAATCATCATTTAATGATGAATACGTTAATTTATATGTTGCTGTTAGGTGCTACTTTGTGAAAAAATCAGACTTTTTAGGTACGTGGTCACAACTTGGCGAAACTCATATTTGGGATAACTACAGTCCTCATGAAAATGGCATTTATGAAGGTTTTATTGGTGAATATCCGTGGGGGACTTCATTTGTAAATATGTTTAATGAATATTCAAGTGTAAGGAACTTATCAGGCGTAAATGGCGATTTAATAAAAACATTTCACGAACAGACAGTTGAATATGAATTTGATGTCAGCTTAGACGACGAGATTAATTATGGTAGATATGTTCCTTCTGAAATATTCTTTGAGAAATGCGAGTTAAAGTGGGATAAAAAAGCTGGATTTGTTGACGCATCAAACAATCTTTGTTTTTTTGACCCCCATGTTGAAAATGGTGGCTCGTCAATGTTATTAGGAAACAAAGACTTCTTGGAAAACTTTTGTAATCAAAATGAGCTTTCTATGATATGGACAATTCATAGTGAGAAAATGATAGTAAGAAAAGAACCAAAATCAAATTTAAGCACCATACATTATGCACTATATGGGTATAATGGTGAGTATATTATGAATGAATATAAAACATCGAAAAGATAAAAAGCACACAACACTTTGTATAAGTAATGCCGAGTAAAGTATGTGATTTGAGCTTTTGCTCTCGTATCAAAGTTTATCCTGAAGTGATGGATAGATGCTTCGAATTTCGGCACTACTCATACAATTCACCGTCGTTAACTGAAAGAATTCTGCCAACACACAATCCCAATAAGCTCTCAGAGAAAGTGCACCCCAGGCTTCTTGCTAGACTTCAAAAACATAAATCTAAATATGAAATTTTAATGCGTTGTCAAGTTTGGATGCTTAATTTAAAGTTTGAGCTTACACCATCTCGAAATCAACCAATCACCTCACCAGCCTATAAGTCGCTTTCAATAAAAAAGTATTTTTGGGGCTTGCTGCAAAGAGATTTTTGGCGGCCAATTGAAATACATTGCAATCCAAATTGCTTAAATCTGTGATGCCCTGTGACCATACCGACCTTTTAAAAGTTAATATGAGTACCAGCTAAATAAACAGAAATCTATACTCTCCATACCCCCAATTTCCTGAACATCTCCCCATTCACCCCCTATAATCCCTCATATTTACTATTTTGTGAGGATTAGGTAATCACGGTGTTTTTCAGAGCATTGTACAGATAAATAGATGGAAATTACACCCAAAA
>JALZVK010000311.1 GCA_023301005.1 Saprospiraceae bacterium
TGATGGCGAAATGGTGTAGAGTGTATTTGTAATAGATGGAAGGATGGTGTGGTTATTGAATTGTATCCGATGAAAAAAACATGACAGAAAAAGAACAGGTGCAAAAAGAATTAATTGATGTATTTGTAAATAAATTCAAGAAATACAAAGGAGGATTAAACTTATCTACTCCTTTGATTTGTGTCATCTTGATACTATTGTTTACTTCGTTTAGTAGTTATGCACAAGATTCTTATGTAGCCACAACCGGTTTAAATTTAAGAAGTGGAGCAGGTAAGAACTACAAATCAATTATTGTATTAACAGCAGGTGATACCGTCAAGCTACTTGAAAACTCCGGAGATTTTTGGGCCAAGATTCAGTATAAAAACAAAATTGGATATTCCTCAAAACAATATCTTCAAAAAATTGAGATAATCGAAGAAGTAGAAACTAAAAGTGGCAATGGTTTTTTTGTTTTTCTAATTCTCTTGGTTACTATTATTGTAGCTTCTATCATACTCAAAAAATCAGGAGAATTGTACAGACATAAATTAACATCAATGGTTTTGTCAATTTTTTTCGGTGGTTTAGGTTTCCAGAAATTTTATTTAGGAGAGGAAAACAAGGGAATGTATTCAATTTTATTTTGTTGGACTTTTATTCCTTCGTTTGTCGGACTAGTTGATTTTGTCAAATTGGCAGTTATGAATGAAGCTAAATTCAATGATTTATATAATTGGGGAAAAAGAGTAAAAAGAAAAACCCAAAATACAACGCATAGAACAGAAGCAGAAAAACTGCCAAAAATTAAAGTTAATCTTCAACAGACAATACCTTCAAATCAACCAAGACAAAGTTACTTGAAAAAAACAATAATTGATGTTAATTCATTGAAACTTGATTTATCAATAGAGAAAAATATTGTCGATAGTTCTGAATATCAAGAACCTCCATTTTGGGGGCATTATTACGTCTATTCTTATGATGAAATAAAACATGCAACAAAAGCGCAAAAGCAATTTTATGCCTATTTCAAGAACGAGGTTAATAATGGAAAATATGTTGATATACGGGGTATTACCAATTATGCTTTTATACTTTATTTTGATTTTTTAAATGAATATCAGAATCATAGAGATATAAAATTACTTGACGAGCAATTTAAATTACTCGGAAAAATTTGCCCTAAGACTAGAAGCTATTCACTTCATTCTCTTCAAGAAGAATTGAGAAAAAGGAGTGATTCTTATTCTCTTGATAAGTTAACAGACTTAGAAGAACCAAACTATCAATTTGAAAGTGGTTACTCGGATTATAACTCAGACTTATACAAACTTGGAAATCAATATAAAGAGAAGCTTGGCCTTAATAAACAAGAAATTAGATGGTTAAATAAGTTCTACAATCCAACAAATGTTTTTCTTTCCATTGAAGGTTGCTGCATTGCCACATTACTGCAATTTGTGACAGTATTGAAAGAACTTGAAAAACAATTAAAAAAACAAGAAACAACCTTAGCCAATGAAGTAACTTATTTTAAAGAAAAAATAAAAAAAATATATTCGAAAACAGATTCTGATTGGGGATATTATGACACAGGCTATTTTGGAAATCAAGCTGAATCAAAAATTTACCTAATCATGTTTAAACGAGTTGAGAACTCTGTGCGTGAATCATTTGGACACAAAAGAAAAGTATCAGGTGATTTTCCGTATGCCGAGAAAAGTTTGTCTGAAGAATTTGAAACCAAACTGGGTAATTCACTTAATACTCTCATTGAAGAGTTAAAAAGTAAAGTTGAACAGCCAAACCTTGAAACTCAGATTGAGTTGAATATTCAAAATGTAAATAGATGGAGAATTAAACTTAATGAGCTTAAAGTAACATTTAAAAAGGAGGATATAGGTCAGTTTGTTGATGGAGTTATAAAGTTAGAAGAAGCAAATCAGAAGAATCCAAATATTGAAAATATATTTTATCATGCCTCAAAGTTTATTTCAAAATACGATAAGCACCAATCTTTAGAGTACTACGCAAAGTATATTTATTATGATTTAAAATCAAAAAAATTTGACAATAAGGAACTTACAAAGACTGTTCAAAAATCACTATTTAAGACGGAAGAACAAATAAAAGATTTTAAAGAAATTATAGGAGGTTTAATCGCAACAAAAGATATTCAGTCAGCATTAGAAAAAATTTCAAAAATCTATATCACAAAAAGAAAACGAATACAGCTTGATAGTTCAGAAATACAAGAGGTAGAACAAAAACACGAAGGTACAGTAGAATTGCTTAATGAATATCTGAGTGATGAAAAAGAAAAATCAAAAACTAAAATTGATGAAATAGTAATAATTCCCCCGAAAGTAAATAATTCAGTTTTTGTTTCTGAAATTAGTATGAATCAAGTGCAAGAGGAACTTGTGAAAATAATTATAGATAATTCGTTTAAAATTCATCAAGATGAAGTTGATATATATGCCACAAAGAATGGAATGTTTAAGAATCAATTAATTGATAGTATAAATGAGGTTTGTGAAGAATTTTTGGACGGCGAAGCATTGATTGAAGAAGATAATGATAACTACATTGTTGAAGAATCTTATTATAACGAAATTACAAAATAAATTATGACCTTAAAAATTAAAGCGAAAGAAGCTACGGCAATTATAAATTCTCTTTCTGGTGGAGTTGTTCCAAGAATCGGAGTTCAGCATATTACAGTTGGTAGACAGTTAGAAATAGAAGCATTTACACAAGCTTTAGACGATGTAAAGAATGGTCATAGTATGGTGAAGTTTTGGATTGGTGACTTTGGTTCAGGTAAATCATTTATGATGCACCTACTCAATACCGTTGCTACAAAACAAAAATTTGTTGTAGCAAATGCTGATTTTACACCGGATAATAGACTTTATTCAAACAATGGGAAAGCAATTGTTTTGTATAGCGCCATTATGGATAATATTGCTATTCAAACTAAACCTGAAGGTGGAGCTTTACCAACCTTATTAGATAAGTGGATAGAACAAGTTGTCTCAAAAACAGCACAGGTTAACAATATTCCTGTGACAGAAATTAGAGATGAAAAATATTTTAATATGGTTCAGGCAAATATTATGCAAACAATTAATGAAGTTACTGAAACTAGTGGTTTTGATTTCGGTGTGGTGATTATCAAATATTACGAGGGCTATATAAAAAATGATGAGTTCCTTCGTAGAAGTGCTTTGAAATGGTTGAAAGGTGAATACAGAACAAAAACAGAGGCACGTCAGGATTTAGGAGTTCGAGAAATTGTTAATGATTTGAACTATTACGATATGCTAAAGAATTTCTGTCGTTTATTTGTTAGTATGGGTTACAGTGGTTTTATGATTAATCTAGATGAAGCAATTAATCTTTACAAGATTTCTACTGCAAATATGAGAGCTAAGAACTATGAAAAAGTCCTTTCTATATTCAATGATTGCTTTCAAGGCAAAGTATCAAACCTATTTATCAATTTTGCTGGCACAAAAGATTTCTTAGAAAATGAAAGACGAGGTTTATTCAGTTATGATGCTCTAAAAACCCGTTTAGAAACGAATAAATTTGAAACTTCGGAATATAGAGATTTGGCACAACCCGTAATTAAGTTGATGCCATTAAATCATAATGAAATATTTGTACTTCTCAAGAAATTAAAGAAAATATTCGATACTAATTTTGATATTGATATAAACATAAATGATAATGATATTCAGTTGTTTATGGAGGAAATGTTTAATAAGCCTGGTGCAGATGAATTTCTTACTCCAAGAGAAGTAATTCGAGACTTTCTTAATATTCTAAGTATTTTAAGGCAAAATCCTAAAGCAGACAAGAGTTTACTAATTTCAAACATTGAGATTAGCGACGAAAGACCCACAGAATCAATTGTTGACGGTATAGAAGAATTGTAATGTCATATAATTTATTATCAGAATCTATACGAAAATATATCCGTGATAAGCGATGGGAATCGTTGCGTCCAATTCAAGCCGCAGCAATTTCTAAAATCTTATCGACTGATAATAACTACATTCTTGCATCTCGCACTGCTTCAGGAAAAACTGAAGCTGCTTTTTTGCCAATCCTCTCAAAAACGAATTTTAACACAAGGGGAGTTCAGGTTCTTTATATTTCGCCATTGATAGCATTAATAAATGATCAATTCTTTCGAATTGAAGATTTATGTAAAGACTTAGAAATTTCCGTTACAAAATGGCACGGCGAAGCAAAAAAGTCTTTAAAAACTAACTTGATTAAAAACCCCAATGGAGTTGTTTTAATAACTCCCGAATCTTTAGAAGCTATGTTTGTCAATGCTCCTTATAATGTCTCAGAGTTATTCGGAAATCTGAAGTACATAGTAATTGATGAGATTCATTCATTTCTAGGTGTTGATAGAGGTTTACAATTAATGTCGATTTTATCAAGAATACAACAAGTAAACAATACTAAGATTATAATAATTGGATTATCAGCAACAATTGGAGATGATAACTATATTGAGGCAAAACGATTAACAGGCGATATTGATATAACTAAAATCCTTTTGGATAGAGCAAAGAAGGAAACGAAAGCAAAGTTCAAATACTTCAATAGTAACGGTGCCGAGCTATCACTAGAATTGTTGAAAGATTTGTACAAAGAAACAGCAACAAATAAAGTACTGATTTTTCCTAATAGCCGAGGAAGAACAGAAGAAATAGCAGTTAAACTTCGAAAAATATCAGATTTGGTTAAAGGTCATAAGTTATATTTTTCTCATCACTCTTCAGTTGATAAAGAGATACGCGAAAGTGTAGAGCGTTTTGCTAAAAATAACAAACGGTTTAATTTTTGTATTGCTTGCACATCAACTTTGGAACTAGGTATTGATATTGGTACTGTAGATAAAATTGTACAAATCGATTCTACACATTCGGTTTCGTCATTAGTTCAAAGAATTGGACGTAGTGGTCGCCGAGAAGGAGAAATAAGCATTGTTAATCTATATGCCACTGATAAATGGAGTTTATTGCAATCTTTAGCTTGTTGGAATCTTTATAAATCGGAATTTTTAGAGCCAATTTATACGGCTAAAAAGCCATTTGATATTCTTTTACATCAGTTACTGTCGATATTAAAACAGCTTTCGGGCTGTTCAAGAACAGAATTATTTAAACGCATAAGACTCAATCCTACGTTTAAGGAGATTACAGAAGTTGAAATTAATAGTTTAATCGATAAATTTATTGAACTTGACTACCTTGAAAAAATTGACCGAGAATTAATTGTAGGAATAGAAGGAGAATACATTGTTAATTCTCGTGAATTTTATAGTGTTTTTAAAACTGAACCGAATTTTAAAGTAGTCCATTCAGGTAAAAAAATAGGTAATATTCCATTTTCTCCACAAATTAGAATTGATGAGAATATTTTACTTGCAGCAAAAATATGGAAGATAAAAGACATTGATTTTAAAGGCTCTAAAATTATTGTAATTCCTACTAATGATGGTAAAAAGCCCTTGTTTTTTGGTGGAGTTGGTAACATTCACAAACGGATTAGAGAAGAAATGTTGCGAATTGTAAAAAGCAATATTGAATACTCTGAACTTGATGATAGCAGTTGTGCTGTTGTCGCAGAAATGAGGAATGATTTTAAAGAATTTAGAATTAATAACTTACAATTTGATTGCCCAATTATTGAAAAAGAAGGCACCCTTTTGATTTATACTTTTACTGGTTCAAAGATTAATAGAAGTTTAAGTTTTCTGTTGTCATTAACAGGGCTTGTACCGTCTTTAGATGACCATAGTAGTTCGTTTGAATTGGCAATTAACAAATCTGGTTTTAATCAGTTGATTCAAGAACTTAAATCAAAATATGAGAATATTAACGAATACTTATTAATTGAACTGAAAGAGAATGAATCATTGATTGGATTTTCAAAATGGGGTAAATATCTGCCACTCGATTATCAGATTGAAATTGTAAAAGAAAGATTTTATGATTTTGAAAATACTATTGAACTGATTAATAATATAAACTTAGTTGAAACTTAAGCGATATAGATCCCCCACTGAAGAGTAATATAACTTCAATAGTAAATACGCGCTTAGCACATAATAAATGAGATACAGTAAAAGGTTTAAAAAAGTAGTAAAACTTGATACTTTTATAGGTATGGGAAATCCAAATAGTGAAATTTTAATAGTCGGAAAGGAAGTAGCTACAGATACAGAAGAAGGAAAAGACAAGGAGTTAGAAAATAAAAATATTAGATCTTTTAATAGAAATTTTAAAGATTGGACTCTAAATATAGCACATAATACTAAACAACATCAAATACCAGATTGGACTCATCAAAGTGACAGTAATAATCCATTATACGCTTTCAAAGGAATTACAATTAATAAAGAAGGACATACTTGGAGAAAGTATCAAAAGTTACATGATTATATTTTTGAGAAAGAAAATAATAATAAGATTGATTTCCAAGAAAATATTTTCATAACAGAAATGAGTGTTTTGCCCTCCAAAACAACTAGTAAAGCTCAAGAGAAAAAAGGTTTTCGAGAAAAATTAAATTATAGAAAACATACATTTTTTAGATCCGAATTCATTCAACACTTTCCTATAGTAATACTGGCGTGTAGCAATTATATATCAGGAGGTGAGATTACTGATATATTTAATGTGA
Source organism: Saprospiraceae bacterium (assembly GCA_023301005.1). GTDB lineage: Bacteria > Bacteroidota > Bacteroidia > Chitinophagales > Saprospiraceae > CAJQQY01. The sequence continues at coordinate 6,697 of JALZVK010000311.1, forward strand.
AATTTATAAAAGAGGTAGGTGAAAAGGCACAAAGGTATTGGATACATTATAATATTGACAAAACTAAATTAGTTATACATACGAGACAATTGAGCGCAAATGTTTCTAATAATCTTTTGAAAAATATGGCATTTGAAATAAAAAAAATGCTGAAGAAAATCAATTAACAATCGACCCCAATAATTTAATCGATTTCTAACTTGAAATCGATTAAATTTAATAACCGAAAAAGCGACATAAAATTGCACAAAAAATATAAGACATGTTTAAAGGGACTTTAATAGAAGATGAGAAGTACTACAAACTAAGAAGCAAACAACTTTTATATATAATACTTCCATCAATAGCGATTAGCTTATTGGTTAACTTTCACCAAATGCCGACTTGGGTAACTATAGGAGCAATTTTGTTTTATGTAGCAATTACGACTCTTACATTTAGGAATCAAAAAGAAATGGTCAAAGTTGCAAACAAGAATATAGAAATAAACTCGAATCAAATTATACTTAAGGATTCCTCTGGAAACCTACTCGAAACAATAGCTATAAATTCAGATTCTACAATAAAGATTAAGGAACGTTATCAAATGGCTCAAGAGACAGTGAGCGACATAAAAGAGGAATTTAAAGGTAATGTTGAGAAGCATTTTATAGTATTAAAACATAACAATGAAGAAAGGAGATTCGATTTCGTGATCACCTCTCACTATATGCTAAATCAGCTAAACAAAATGGTCAAATTGTGGCAAAAAGAGAACTTCAATATTGAATACGTGTAAATTAACAACGACTATATAACACTATAGCTCCTTTGCCCTCACGACGGCTACCATTAATACTAGTCCAAAAAAATAGAATTCTTAATTAACAACAATTAATGAAAATAGGGTATATAAAAAATATAAACGAATACGGAGAAAACATTCTAAGATTATACAACTTTGATAGGAGCCAAGCAATTATGTTTAGAGATCTTATTCAGGAGGTTATA
>JALZVK010000312.1 GCA_023301005.1 Saprospiraceae bacterium
TTCGAATGTTCGAATGTTCGAATGTTCCCTTGTTCCCCCGTTCAACTCTCTCTTGCCGTTTTTAATGATTTTACAAAAATCGAAATCAGTTCATTATTTTCTTTTAAGATAGGATTAAAAACATCTTCGCTTAGATATTTTTTCTGATTTAAAATTTTTAAACAGATAAAACTTTCTCTTAATTCTTTGATTACGATTTTGATTTTATGAATAAAATCAGCTCTGGATTCTGCGGATTTAGCTTCTCCATAATTCAAGGCAGGAGAAGTTCCTGATCGAAGTAGTTGATTAGAACCTAGGTGTTTGCAAACTGGATTTTTAGGTAATGTCTCTACGATGTTAATTATCTCAACAGCAAAATCTATTAGCCTATCTTCTAGATTAAATTTTTTCATAAAAGTATGCTTTAGTTAAAAATCTAAAAAAACATATTTTCTATCAAAAATTCCAATATTGTTTTCTTTCAAGTATTCAATAGGATTTCTAAATTCGAATAGACTGTTAATTTTTTATTTTAAATAAAGAAGGAAACCCAAATCTTCATAATAAAGATTTGGGTTTCCTATTTAAAAAAAAAATAACAATACACTTACGAAGTAAGTAAAAGTTTGAGCAAAACAAATTAGCTCGTCAAACTTCTAAATTCGAATGTTCGAATGTTCCCCTGTTCAATTCCCCTTAACCAATTTCGTAACAACTTCTTTCTCTCCAATAATAATTTTACTAAAGTAAAATCCATTCGGTAAAAAACTCAAATCAACAGTCATCGAAGTACTAATAATATTTTGACGATAAACTTCTTTACCTGACAAATCTATAACTTCAAAAATTGGATGTTCACCTTTCACTTCATTTATCAAAATATTAAAAAGACCACTCGAAGGATTTGGAAAAATAGAAACATCATTAGCTGAAAATTCATCTTTAGTCGAAGTCAGTCCTTCTGTAAATCGAAGTACATGTAATCCATATTTTCTATCAGATGCAATAATATTTCCCGAAGGTAAATATGGATAAACGCCCCAACATCCAAAATAACCAGCGTAATTATTATTGTTGGGAAAGGTATCAAAGTAACCTGCTAATATAGGATTCGATGGATCAGAAATATCAATGACTTGTACACCATCTTCGTAGTAAGAAACGATAGCGTAATTTCCTAAAATAAATGGATTGTGAGGTGTGTTAAAAACATTGTCATCAGTTATCAATGGAAATTGAAAATAATTATCTGCTTCTATAAATCCATTTTGAAGATTACTCAGATCCGCAATTCCCAAAGGCAATCCTCTTGGCACTTCTTCTGCAAAAACCGCAAAGCTGCCATCTTCAGAAAGCCAACTACTATGATTATATCCATTGGTTACCATGGAAGCCATAAGTGTTGGTTGACTTGCATCATTATAATCCCAAATAAAATATCCATTATTTCCATGAGAACAATAAGCGATATTATCTCTGACATAAATATCATGAACGTAAGAGGTCAACGGCGCATTTCCAATTTGAATAGGATTGACTGGATCAGTTGCAATGTCGAGGACATGTACTCCATTATTTAAAGTGTTAGTTCCGACTGCATAAAGTCTTCCATTAGGTTCGTCTATAAAAACATTATGACAACGGTCGAAGAAGTCATTCGTCTGATTGACAAGTACAACTGAATCAGGTAGGTAACTCAAATCAAAAATCATCATTCCTTCACTAGTACCATCAGAAACGGCGTAAGCATAATTTCCATAAGTTTTTATATCTCTCCAAGTAGTCGTATCGCCTCCTGGAATTTCATCTAACAAATATGGAACAGTTGGATTGGTGACATCAAAAAAATGAATATAAGATGCACTACCCATGATCGCATATTCTCTACCATTGTTAGCATAACCCCAAATGTCACTATAAGCAGTTTGGTCACTTCCATTATCAGGTATAGTGTTGTCGTCATATTGTCCGAGCTTTTCCATATTGAAGGAAATTTGAGCACTCGATGAATAGGCAAGAAGAGCAAGAAGAAGTAAAAGAGTATATTTTTTCATGATTCGACTTTTTACAAAAATAAATGTAAAGATAGCCAGTATTCATATTATTAAATAGTTTTGTTTTTCATTTGACATAAAATACTCAATGGAGTTATTTTTTTTTCGTTTTTTTGAAAGAAGATTTTTATTAACTCTGTGGTAAATTAATCTTTGAAGATATTACCTTAGATTGGTACATATATTGATTTATAAATATTTAACTTAACAATTTAGAAAAGAGAGAAGTGACCATTTTTTTGAGGGAAAAGAGAATCCTTACAGAATTGATTATTTACTTTTGCTTATTAGTATATCCAATTGTATCATTTTTAAGTCTCTAATCTCTGTTCTCACTTCTAAATAGTTAAATAATACTTCACCCTTGATTTTACCGTTCCATTAAAGGAATTCTAAATAAAAAAAAGAAATGCAACAGCTTCACATTGTTAGAAAAATAGCTTTTATCACATTTTTGATATTGGCAAGCCAATCTCTATTTTCACAAAAATATAGTAATGAATTTTTATCTATCGGACTAGGTGCTCGTGCCCAAGCAATGGGTAATGCATTCGTAGCATCTGTAGATGATGTGACTGCTGGTTTTTGGAATCCCGCTGCATTAGCATCTATGGATATGAAAAATGGAATTCAGATAGGTGCTCAACATGCTGAGTGGTTTGCAGGTATTGGGAAGTATGATTATTTAGGATTGGCGATGCCATTCGATAATGGAAAACGAGCGTTGGGACTTTCAGTTATTCGATTTGCGATAGATGATATTCCTAATACATTAAGTCTATATGATGATGATGGCTCTGTAAATTATGATAATGTAAAACCATTCTCTGCAGCTGACTATGCATTCTTAGGAAGTTATTCTCAAAAAGTATATACCGATAGAGGAAAATTATATTTAGGTGGAAACATCAAAATCGTACATCGTTCTATTGGACCATTTGCTACTTCTTGGGGATTTGGTTTGGATGCTTCAGTACAGTATCATGTAGGAAAATGGAGATGGGCTGCGATGCTAAAAGACATATCTAATACATTTAATGCATGGACTTTTAATTTTACAGAAGACGAAAAGCTCGTGTTGGAATTAACTGATAATACTATTCCAATCAAATCATTAGAAGTAACTCGTCCTCAAATTATTTTTGCAGGAGCACGAGAGTTTAACTTTGGAAAAGTTGGATTATTAACCGAGTTAGATATGACTATGTTTATGGATGGAAGAAGAAATGTATTATTCAGTTCTTTTCCTTTTAGTTTTGATCCTACTCTAGGATTAGAAGCTAATTATGGAAAATTTGTATTTTTGCGTGCTGGTATTAATAATGTACAGCAAGACTCTGATCTCGGCGGGGAAAAATTTTGGACAGTACAACCTAATATGGGAATCGGTCTGAAATTATATAAACTACGATTAGATTATGCATTTACTGATATCGGAGACAGTTCTAATGGCACTTTTTCACATGTTATATCAATGATTCTTGATCTTGATTTTAATTATTTGAAAAAAGCTGGAAGGAATAGTAGAAAATAACTTATAAATAAATAATAACGTTCTTTACAAAAGAACTAAAAATATACAATGAGCTTCCTGTTTAAAAAATCTGTACTATCTCTTCTACTTTGTGGGATTACTTTTTTTAGTATTGCCCAAACTCCTAAGTATAGCAATGAATTTTTGACCATTGGCGTAAGTGCGAGAGCACACGGTATGGCGAATGCTGTAGTTGCTCACATAGGAGATGTACATGCAGGATTTTGGAATCCAGCAGGACTTACCGAGTTAGATTTACCTTTTCAAGTATCAGCAATGCATGCCGAATGGTTTGCAGGAATTGCTAAGTATGACTACTTAGGAATTGCTAAAAAAATAAATGCCAATCGGTATAAGGAATCTACTTTTGGATTCTCTTTGATTCGTTTAGGAATAGATAATATTCCAAATACATTTTTTTTAGTCAGTCCTGATGGTTCTGTGAATTATGATAATGTATCGGAATTTTCAGCAGCGGATTATGCACTTCTTTTTTCGTATGCACAGAAATCGCCGATTTCGAAAGTTGCTTTGGGCGGAAATGCTAAAGTGATACGGAGAGTAATTGGTTCTTTCGGAAATGCTTGGGGATTTGGAATTGATTTGGGGACTCAGTATAAATCAGGTGATTGGCGATTTGGAATAATGGCTAGAGATATTTCATTTACATTCAATGGATGGAAATTTAATTTGACGGATGAAGAGAAAGATGTTTTTCTACGTACAGGAAATATAATTCCAACAAGTACTTTAGAAATCACAACGCCTCGATTTATTTTAGGTGGAGCTTATGTAAAAGAAATTAATAATAAATTATCGTTGATAGCTGAGTTAGATTTGGATTTAACTACTGATGGAGAACGTAATGTTTTATTAAATACTTCTTTATTTGAAATTGATCCGCATGCAGGTTTTGAAGTTAATTATAATGACTTATTATTTTTACGAGGCGGAATCGGTAATATCCAAAGAGCGAGAGATGATCTCGATCCTGATAAAATTGTTTATTCTCTCCAACCTAATATGGGTATCGGAATTCATGTAGGGAAATTTACAATTGATTATGCTTTTACTGATTTGGGAAATGTTTCTCAAGTTTTATTCTCTCATATTTTTTCTGTAAAAATTGATTTTAAGAAAAAAGATCCACGAGAGGATTTATTAAAAGGTAATTCAGGAAAGTTTAGAAACTAGGCATATTGCGACAAGTCGCAATTTTGTAATTGAAAATGAAAAATTGAAAATTGAAAATTGCCTTCTAACTTGGAACTCAAAACTTTGTTTTTTTCTCCAAAGTAAATAAGTCTATATTTACAGTTAGAACTAAGAAAAGAGATCGTTTTACGGAGAGAAAATTACTTTAGCTATAAAGAAAGTCTCTCTCATCACTCCTCTCTTTTCTCTCATCTTAAATAAAAAACATTTATGAAAAACCACTTTGACCATCTTCGAATTATTCGCAATAATGCACTTCGTGCGATAGAAAATCTAAGCCTAGAAACTCTTAATGAAATTCCTCAAGGTTATAATAATAATTTAGTATGGAATCTCGGACACATGGCTATTACTCAACAATTACTTTGTTATAAGTTGTCAGGTAATACGATGTATGTGGAAAATGATATGGTCAATAAATATCGAAAGGGAAGTAAACCCGAAGGAAAAGTCGAACAAAAAGAATTAGATTTTATAAAAAATCTATTAATTGTTTTAGTTGATAAAACGGAGGATGATTTTAATAACAATCATTTTACAAGTTATAAAGAGTATCCTACGAGTTTTAATATTACGCTAAATTCAATTGGAGATGCTATCTCATTTAATAATATACATGAAGGCATGCATCTTGGTTATATTTTGGCGATGAAGAAAGCACTTGGAGTTTGAAGAGTGGAGTTGAAAAAGGGAATAAGGGAAGACGGATTTGAGAAGTATGAAGTTTGACGAGTTGGTTTATTTTACGATTTATCAGAACAAGGGAACGCTGTGCTATTCGAATTTTGAAATTTGTCGAACTAACTTGAGTTTAAATTTATAAAAAAAAAGGAAACGCAAATCTTCAGAATGAAGATTTGCGTTTCTTTATTTATGAAAAAAAACAATACACTTACGAAGTAAGTCAGGACTAAAATTGAAGCTGAAACAAGTTGATTCGACAAATTTCAAACTTCTCAAATCCGTCTTCCCTTCTTCCCACTTTTTACTTTTGAACAGTAATTCTTTTCGTTACAACTCCTTCATTTACAGTTAGTTGTAATAAATAAACTCCATTAGAGAAATCAGAAAGATTTAATTCTAATTGTTGTTGACCAACATTTAAAGTCTTTTCTAACAATAGTTTCCCGCTGATAGAATAAACCTGAATAGTATTACCTGATTGAATTGGTAAATCCATATTTACAAATATATTATCCGTTGTAGGATTAGGATAAACTTGAACTTGACTGACTAATTCAGGATCTTGAATTCCTGTAGAGACATCTACCGTAAATGTAGTTACACATCCATTAGCATCTGTTACGACGACTTCATAATTTCCAGCAGGTAATCCAGTTGGATCTTCATCAGTAGAAACTAGAACTCCGTTTGAAATCCATTCATACATATAAGGAGCAGTTCCTGATGATACTGTTATAGAAATTGATCCATCATCATTTCCAGCAGTTGCTTGGAAAACGCTATCCACTTGAACTATGATGTTACTTTGAGTTAAAGTGATATTAAAAGAACAAGTTCCTACATTTCCACTCGAATCAGTTACTTCATAAACTACCGTTGTTAGACCAACCATCATAGTATCTCCTGGAGCAGGTCCACTTACAATTACAGGTGCTCCAACCATATCACAATTATCAGTCGCAACTGGAAGAACATAATCAACCAATATAGATGAGGCATCACATGCAAATAAAGCAATATCGTTAGGACAACTAAAGCTCGGAGCAATAGTATCTAGTACTGTTACCATCGCAGAGTTGATACTTGAATTACCAGTAGCATCAGCAACCGTAAGAGTAATGTTATGAGTTCCAATTTGAGAGCAATCGAATTGAGCCATACTTACAGCAATCGAATCAATTTCGCAATTATCAGAACTTCCATTATCTATTTGAGCAGGTGTAAGTGTAGCCATTCCATTAGCATCTAAATAAACAGTAACATCCTGAGTACTCGCAACAGGTGCTAAAGTATCAGCAACAGTAACCGTTGCAGTACCAGTATTCATATTTCCATGAATATCTATCATGGCAAGTGTAATTGTATTAGCTCCTAATGAAGAACAACTAAATTGATCAAAGCTTAAAAACATTGAATCAATTCCGCAGTTGTCCGCACTTCCATTATCTATTTGAGCAGGTGTAATATTTACACTTCCAGTATTATCTAAGTAGACTGTAATATCTTGAGTTAAAATACTTGGAGGTAATTCATCCAAAACAGTTATAATAGCAGTAGCAGTACTCGTTTCATTATTTGCATCAACTACAGTAAGTGTTACCGTATTTGCTCCAACTTGACTACAACCAAATCCTGTATTATCTAAAAATATAGAGCTAATTCCACAATCACCAAAACTTCCATTATTTACCTCATCAGGAGAAACTGTAGCAAATCCGATTGCATCTAAACTAATCGTCACATCTTGTGCAATTGCAGTAGGTGGCGCACTACCTGAAGGAACTGTGATTGCAAATTGAGTGACACAATTATTAGCATCATGAATATTTACATTATAAGTACCTCCTGTAAGATTGGTTAAAGAATCATTAGTAGATCCATCAAACCAAAGATAAGTATACGGTCCATTACCTCCTGAAGGATTAAGGAATATTGATCCATTTGGATTAGTACATGTTCCAGCACTTATAGTTTCGTTAGCTTGAATTGCACTAGGTTCAACTATATTAAATGTCTCAGTAAAAGAACAATTAAATAAATCATTCACTACTACAGTATAAGTTCCAGCAGCTAGTCCCGTAAGAACTGAATCCGCACTTCCTGTACTCCAAGAATATGTATATGGAAAAACTCCACCTGTAGGAGCTACGCTTACCATACCATCATTTTGTCCCACACATGTAATCATTGTAGAAGCTGCGTTAGATGCAAAAATGGTATTACTTAAAGTTACATTAATGCTATCGACAGTAGTACATTGACTAAAATCAGTTACCGTTACCGTATAAGTTCCAGGAATTAAATTTTCTATTTCTAAGGTAGATTCACCATTGCTCCATGCATAAGTAAATGGAGGTGTACCTTCTGTAGCAGTTACACTAGCTGTTCCATCATTAGAACCATTACATACTGAAGATCCAAATAAGAAAGTTCCAATAGGTGCTGGTTCTACTATTTGAACAGTTCCTACTCCTGTACATTGAGAAGCATCTGTAATTGTTACCGTATAAGTTCCTGCGGAAAGATTATCAATAAATGTAGAAGATGCTCCTGTACTCCAATTGTAAATATATTCAGATCCAGGGGCAGGATTACCACCAAATGCATTGGCGAAAATAGCTCCATTATTACCACCATGACAATCAACATGGTTGATACCTTGGACATTTATTGTTATAGGAGTGGCACCTTCTACGGTTGCTTGAGAAATACTTGAGCATCCAAAAATATCAGTTACGGTTACGGAGTAAAAACCTTCGGTTAATCCATAAGTATTTTGTGTAGTATCTCCATTTGACCAAGTATATGAAAGCGGAGCTGTTCCTCCCCAAACACTTATTTCTACAAATCCATCATTAGCTCCTTGACAGGAAGTTGACATAGGTAAAGGAGTAGAATTAACTTCGATAGGTTGATTTAAAAATGTAGAAGACATTGCTGTACATCCATTAAAATCTGTAATCGTTACTCCATAAATCCCTGTTGATAAACCTGTTGCCGTAGGTGTAGTAACACCTGTTGACCAAGCATAACTATATGGAAATGATCCACCAGTTACATTAACTTGAGTACTTCCGCCAGTTGCTCCACAACCTGGAAGAGGAATCATTTCTGCAGTTAATAAGTCAGGTTGCTCTATCATAAATGGAGTTACTATCTCCATTCCAGTCGCATCAGTAACCGATACATCATAATTACCTTCCGATAGATTAGAAGATGTATTTAAAGTATCTCCAGTACTCCAAGAGAATTGATATGGTGATGTACCTCCTGTTGCTTGTACAACAGCATTACCAGTATTACCTCCAAAGCAACCCACACCTAGTGTGAATACCTCAACAGTAAAAGAGGTAGGAGCTGTTGATTGGATAGTTATGGATTCTGTAGTCTGACAATTCAATAAATCCGAAACAGTAACACTATAACTCCCACTAGGTAAATTATTAATGCTTTGCGTAGTTTCTCCATTGGACCATTGAAAAGTGTAAGGAGGAATTCCTCCTATGGGCGACACATTTACAGCACCATCAGAACAAGTTGCACAACTTGGTTCAGTTCCACTTATAGATAAAAATAAATTAAGTGAGGCAGAGCTAAAGTTATCAGTTTTTAAAATGGATTTCTCAGAGGAGAATCCTAAAAAAGGAATACTTAATAGTAATAAAATGAATAATGATTTGTGTGTAGTAATATTAGTCATGACTAATGCTTTTTGGATAAAAAAGTAAGATGAAATAAAAACAATATAATAGTTGGCAAAGAACTGCCAAAGGAGGGAATACCTTAACCTAAAGCAAAACTAAAGCCAATTCAATAATGTTTCGATATTTGAAATAAGTGTTAAAGTGTAAAAACGGTGAGGGATTTATTCTCAGATAGTATTAGAGAATTTTTTATGAGATAAAAAAAAACAGTAGGGTGTAAAAAAGATAGTTTGTTTGTCCATCAAAAATAAACATAAACTATGAAAAGTAAGAGGATTTATATGAAGATTATTTAATAAGAAAAAAAATATTTTTTTTTACTTTCCATATAAACTATTGATAATCAATGCTGTATGTATTATGAGAAGGGAATTTATTTTTAAATATTGTATAAGTAAATGCTTGAATTAAAGCCCATTTATTTTAAATCATTAAAAAATAGAAGGAATCGAAGATTCCTAAGTTTTGTTTTTAAAATAGAAAACCCGAAATATTTAAAAAATATTTCGGGTTTTTCAGCTTTAAATTAAATTCGAAAATCAATTGTTAGGAGCACCTGCATCAAACCAACATTGGAATTGATCCAGTTCAGTCTGAGTTAATGAGCCAGTTTGAGGCATAGTCCTTTCAGTAATTACTTCAAATTCCATTGTGCCATCTGTAGCTCTCTGTTCTAGACCTGCATAAGTAGTATAATCTCCTACCACAGCATTAGCATTATGACAACCAGGTGTAGCACAGCTATTGGCAATAATAGGTGCAATAACTCCTGAAAAGGTAACAGTAGTACAATCTAGATCATCGTCTCCGCCATCATCATCATCTTTGCCGCATGAAGCAACAGCAATGATTCCAATGAGGAACATAAAAAATAAAATTTTGTTCTTTTTCATCGTGTTCATATTTGATTTTAAAATAATATGCATCTAAAGTAATATTTTTTTATGAAAAAAATAATTTCGGTTCAATTGTTGGGAAATAAGAATGTACACAAGTAAGCTTGCTTACAATAAAAGTATTCCTTCCCGCTATTTTTTAACAAATACTAAAGCATTAAAAATACCGTTCAGAAAAGTGTTAATCAATACTTACCTTTGCGGTTCATTTAAATCATCATCATCTATTATGAGGAATATCTTTATTCTCGTTATTTCATTATTTTTTATTATTGACTTGTCTGCACAAGACAAACATTTTACTCAATTCTACGCATCACCACTAACTCTTAATCCAGCACTTACAGGTGCGTATAATGGACGTTATAGAGTTTCAACTATATATAGAGACCAATGGAGACGAGTACTTGATTCGCCATTCCGAACTTTTGCTACGGAATTGGATGTACGCTTTGATGTCAACACTAATTCTCAATATAAAGATGCGGCAGCCATCGGATTAGTTTTCTTTAGAGACAAAGTAAGTGGAATTGATTTGGGGACACAACAGATTGCATTTTCAGGAGCTTACCATAAAGGCTTAGATTACGACAAAAAACAATTTTTGACAGTTGGATTTCAAGGTGCTATTGCCCAACGAAATGTAAATTTCCAGCAACTTACATTTGGTGATGAGTTCAATGGATTTGATGGATATACTTTTGATACTGAAGAAGATTTACCTATTAATAATTTTTCTTATGGAGATATATCAGTAGGTATTAATTATGCTTATACTCCCAAACCTAGAAAATCTTTCTATGCAGGTTTTGCGATGCATCATATCTTACAACCTGAAATTTCTTTTTATAGAGATGAAACAGATGATTTTGGTGAGCCAATTGCAAGTGAAAAATTATACGCTCGACTTTCCGCTCAATTAAGTGCAGAGCTACCTTTAAGTGAAATATTATCTGTATCGCCACGATTATTAATTGCGAAACAAGGAAGTCATTTACAATTGAATACTGGAGCTAATTTACGATTTATGTTAAATGACTTTAGTCATAATTCATTGTACATAGGTGGTTGGGTTCGACCAGTTGCTAATGAGGATGATTTTGGTTTAGATGCTTTAGTTTTGATGATGGGATTGCAGCAAGGTAGTTTCTTATTTGGATTGAGTTATGATGTCAATCTGAAAGACTTAACGACTTACCAACAAGGTCAAGCAGCTTTTGAATTATCTATTAGCTACTTTGGTGACTTTGAAAATGATAGTATTCTTTGTCCTAGGTTTTAGGATTTAAATTTATAGATAAATAAAAAGATGAGATTGTTTTGATTAAAACAATCTCATCTTTTTTATTTTAGTCTCATGTCTAAATAACATTTTCACTCATCATAATTCCAGTTACATATTTTGAACTCTTACTCATACGATATGGAAAATGCTGAGTGATTCTATCGGTTTGGTTATCTAAGTCTTGATGATATTTTAATTCCATCACAACACCTTGATCTTTAAGATGATAAGTCTTGAATTTTCTTTTTTCCAACAAAGAAAAATAACGAAGTTGGCTATCAATAGTAATTCGGAATTTCCCATCAGAAGTTCCATAATAAGATCGCCAATAAGAATTGAGTAGAGTAGGTTGAAGAGGAAGAATAGCTTTAGAGAGTGTTTGTAATTGTTTTGTTATAAAATCTAAATTTGATAAATCAAATTCATCAACTTGCTTTGAAATTTTATCTCCAAGGAGATTGTTTTTTATTTTTATTTCAAAAACAGGTTGATGAATTTGTTCTACATTTTCGCCGTACCATCGCACTCGAAATTTTTTTCGCTCGGCGATGCCCATCACATTATCTTTATAAGTTCTAAAATCTGAAGTATCAAAATAAATATTATTGACCTGACGGTCAGGGAATATTTTTTTAAAACTAGCAGGATGCAATCGAATAGATTGCTCTACTAGAGGGAGACTCAAATTTTCGATTTTATATTTTCGTTCGTAGCGCATGCGAGAGTAGGAAGAGTTACAACTCTACATTTTCGACAATTTCTAAACCATACCCAATCAATCCAATTCTACGTTTTGGATTATTAGTGATGAGGCGAATCTTAGAAATATCTAACTCTCTAATGATTTGTGCGCCGATACCGTAATCTCTTTGGTTCATACTTTCTGTACGATTCTTAGGCATTTTTTCACCAGTCTCTTGTTCTTTTTTAATCGTCTTTAGTTGATTAAGAATAGAATCGCCTTCATCATTATGTCGCATATAAACCAAGACACCTTTTCCTTCTTCAGAAATCATGTCTAAGGATTTTTGAAGTTGAGTACCGTACCCTTCAAAAAGTTGTCCTAATACATCACCTGTATTTGTTGTGGAATGAACTCTTACCAATACAGATTCATCTTTTTTCCAACTACCTTTTGAGATAGCTAGGTGTGTATCTCCCGTAGTCATTTGAGTAAAAGCAGTAACATCAAAGTCACCCATAGGCGTTGACATTTTTACTTCGACTTCTTTTTTGACAATACGTTCCGTCTCCATTCTATAGGCGACCATATCTTTGATACTGATAATTTTTAAATCAAATCGTTTGGCAATTTCGATGAGTTGAGGTAACCTTGCCATCGTACCATCTTCATTTAATATTTCTACCAAAACGCCAGCAGGATAGAAACCAGCCATTCGAGCCAAATCAATAGTTGCTTCCGTATGTCCTGTTCGGCGAAGTACACCACCTGATTTTGCTCTCAAAGGAAAGATATGACCAGGTCGAGCAAAGTCTTGAGCTTTGGTCTTCGGGTCAACGATAGCTCTAATTCCAGTCGCTCTATCATAAGCAGAAATACCTGTACTACAACCTTGCCCAATCAAATCAATAGAAACGGTAAAAGCAGTTTCATGCAACGCAGTATTAGAATTGACCATCATCGGCAGGTCTAATTCATCTGCTCTATTTTCATCAATAGGCGTACATATCAAACCTCTACCATGAGTAGCCATGAAGTTAATGATTTCGGGAGTTACGCACTCCGCCGCACAAATAAAGTCGCCTTCATTTTCACGATCTTCATCATCTACTACAATGATGACTTGTCCAGCTTTGATGGCTTCAATCGCCTCGGTTACTGAATTTAATTTCAAAGTTGTTGAATCTGTTTTACTTTCTGACATTATCATTTTTTTCTTTATTTAATAAAAGTTGCAAGGCAACTTATGTATTAGAGTTAAGTGATGTTTTTAATTCTAAATAAAATTGTACATACGACCGTAAGCCGTCAACCGAATAAACTAAACAACTTCATTATAACAAATAATCTGCTCCAACTGTTTACCATACTTTTCCCAACTAAAATGCTCCCGTACAAATCGAAGTCCGTTTTCACTCAGTTGCTGTTGAAGCTTTTCATTTTGCAATAGCAAAGATATTTGTTCTTGACAACTTTCTACATCATTTGCGATAAGAATTGAATCTTTTGGAATCGCACCAATTGCTTTATTCACTTGGTCGGAAGTAATACAAGGAACGCCCATTGCCATTGCCTCTAATATTTTATTTTGTTGACCTCTTCCAAAGAAGATAGGAGCGATAAAAATTTTAGCAGAAGCATAAGCATGTCTAATATCTTCTATCCAACCTGAAATGGTAATATTTGGACTCGCCAAATTTTTAACTTCAGTAGTAGGTCGAGCACCTGCAATTAGTATTTTAAGATTTGGGTGTTGCGATGCTAATTGAGGTAGTATTTTTTTTACTAAAAAAATGGCAGCTTGTACATTCGGATAATATCCCATATTACCAACGAATGCTAAATCATATTTCTTTTCTATGTTAGGATGAGGTTTAAAAAAATCAATATCAACTCCATTAGGTAACACTTGTATTTTTTCTTTTTCTTTAAATGTCAAATGCTCGCAATCTTGTTTAGAGATAATGGTATGATGTTGAAAATTATGAAAAATATTCGCTTCATAGTGCGCTAACTTTTTAGCATCTCTTTTTAAGAAAAAACGAAAAATCGGATTTGAATTTTCAGCACGGCGTTGCATTCCGATAGAGAAAGCATCCATATAATCCAAAGTCTTGGAGTAGGGGAGATGTCGAATATATTCCGATACTCTGATAAGTTGACAATAGATATGATCTGGTTTTTCCGCTTCAATAATTTCTTCGAAATTTTGTTTTATTTTTTTATTAAAAAAATAAGAAACTTCAAAAGGTAATTTTTCAAAGATAGATTTGATAGCATTGAATTGAGCCTTCCTTTTATGGATAGGAAAGACATGAACTGATTTGCAAAAAGAACTGATATGTTGAAAAGATTCGTCAGTTACTTTTTCATCCGCTAAAGAAAGTAGAATGATTTCGTGGAATTGTGCGAGGTATTTTATTTGGAAGTATAGTCTTAGTTTATCTCCTTTTTCGAGTGGATATGGAAAACGGGAAGTGACTACGGCTATTTTCAAGTGTAAATGTGTTTATGTGTTTAAGTTTATAGGTGTATAGGTTGTCGAATACTTTTTGAAGTCTATTAAATATAATTCGTCAACATATACACCTATACACTTAAACACTTATATACAATAAAGTTACTGCGGCTCAGGCGTCAAATTCAACATCTTCTCATAAGCCGAACCAAGTCGTCTTGCAATACTAAGATTATCGAAATTTTCAGAAACAAAGTCCCTTGCATTATGACCTATTTTATTTAAGCGGTTTTTACTTTTGAGTGCAAAAGTAATAGCGTCAATAAATTCTTTTGGAGTATCAGCAATAAGGACATCTTTTTTATTTTTAGCTTCAATTCCTTCTAGTCCAAGCGTAGTACTGAGTACCACTTTTCCGAGTGCCATTCCTTCTAAAATCTTAGCTCTCATACCTCCACCCGAAAGTAAAGGAACAACCATTATAGAATGTGCATTGATGAATTTATTAGCATCAGGAATTTCTCCATATACTTTGACATTTTTCATTTTTAAATTCATCAAAGAAGAAGGCGTATGCCTTCCCGCTATATGGAATTTTAAATTTGGAAATTGCTGCGAAAGTTGAGGCCATACATTTTCCAAAAACCACATCAAACCTTCGTAGTTCGGCATCCAATCCAATGCACCTATAAATGAAAGTGAAAGTTCTTTATTGAAGGTTTTATAATTAGGGCGGTAATCATCTATATCAAGACCGATTGGAGTCGTAATTCCTTTACTGTTATATCCTAGTTTTTTGAAAAGATCTAAATCTCTTTGAGTGATAGCGACCATCATATCATAATTTTGAAGTTGGTCGATTTCGTATTTCTTTAGTTTTTTAGTGAGGTGGTTGATATACCATTTTTTAGGAAATAGTCGAGTGTTATCAGCTATTCGTTGCCATATTTCAAATTCCACATTATGCGATCTCATGGCAATCTTCGCTTTAGAGTATTTACGAATGATAGGAATATAAGGAGCTAAATGTACAGTTTCGATTTGTACAATATCAAAATCATCAGCTTGTAAAAGCTGAATTAATTTTTCTTCAAAATCAGGAGAAACAAATCGAGAAATATGATAAGAATCTTCAGAGAAAAGATTTAGAAATGCATCTAAAGGTTTGACTTCATTATCAATATCCGTAAAATGAATGGATTGATAATGATTATAATTAGTTGGAAGTTCATTGACGTTGAAGTAATGCTTCTTAGTATTCATAGTGAGTAAGGTGATTTTAGAACCTAACTCATTCAACGCTTTACTCAAATACGTTACTGCTATCGACTCCCCATCTTTTAGTGGATAAGGAAATTTCTTACAAAGCTGTAGAATTTTCATGTAGTCAAATTATTTTGTACCTGATTATTATTAAAACAGGTTTTTCGTTTAAAGTTGCTCTCGCACTCGTGTGAATAATCTAATAAGTTAAGTTTTGACTTATTAAGATTGTTAATACATTGTAAATTAAATTCTTTCAAATTTTAAAATAAGCCATCAAAAATGAAAGTTAATTAGTTTACAATGTATTTATGTCCGCCTGGAAAATTAAAAGTGTAAATTTTCTACTCTATAGATTGTACTTTAAACTTTAAAAAATAATCGACTAATAATAGCCTATGCTTAGCTACAACGATTTATAAATTCTAACCGTTGCTCAACAAATTTAAAAAAATATCAATTACGAAAAAAGGAAATTGGAAATTGATGACGTTTTAATGGCTTTTTAATTATTCTTTTATTGTTCCTTATGTATGTATTTCCTCTGTTTCAGGACTCCACGGCGGAGAAACAATACATAAAAACCGAAGTTCCGTATTTCCTTTATTAATCACATACTGCATTGCATGTGGTGGAACTAAAACAGTATCACCCGTTTCGATGATTTGTTTATTATCATTGATGATGATTTCGCCATTTCCTTCTAAAAAAAAATAAGTTTCGGAATGAGATAATTGATGAGGTAAAGACTGTTCACCTACTTTTAAGTAGGCATAAGCAAGGCTATAACCTAATTCTAAATTATCGTTGGAAGGGTGTATAACTTCTTTTAAATGTGTGTGGTCGCCAGCTAGAAACTCAGGAATGTCCTTTAGTTTTTTAAATATCATTAAAACTCAATTGGTCTTTTTACTTGATGTTTATTGTATCCAGCAAAAACTCCATATCCATTTTCTATATTACTAAAAATAACAGTTGGGTCAGAAAAAGGGACACTTCCTTGAGAAGATTGGCGATATACTGAGGTGTAATAATTATAATATTCTTTTGATATAGATCGCAATTCTATAATGATAGTTGATGGTACTTGATATAAATTACGATCATATTCAAATTTTGGTTGAAATAAAAACTCGTTAGTTAATCCATCAAAATTAGTATCCTTAAATAAAAGACCACCATCCGTAGGATTTAAGTTTTGAACTAATGATTCATCTATAAAAGAAAAACCAGTTGCTGCTTTCAATGTCTTTGAAGAATCAGGATTAGCACCAGGTACGTTTGATAATATTTCTTGATAAAAATTAACTTGGTAATAATCAGTTTGATCACTAGGGTCATCAAATTGAAGTGATAATCTTACATTATAAGATTGGTTAAAAGGATTGGTTGATAAGTTAGATAATAATGATGTCTCTCCAACTGCTGCATGAGTAATCTCAACAGGGTCAGGAATTTCGCTAGTAGCAGAAATCATTTCTACACCATCTACTTCTATTTTTAAGGTATATATTTTTTTTGCTTCAGGGAATGCTACTTTTGATTCGTATTTATTATCTGAATCACTAGATACAGCAACTATTTCTTCTAGTGTTTCATTATTTAGACATATAGATACATGAGCTTCGTTAACTATGTTATCTTCAATAGTTCCGCTGAAAAGAGATTGAGACTTTGATAATTCTATTGAAAAAGGTTCGTTAGGAGAGAAATTACATAATACAGCTAATTTTTGAGCTACTGCTGGTTGGTCAAGTTTTGCTTCTTTTTCACAGGATGATATTGCAAAAAATAGCAACATCAGATAAAGAAGATTTATTTTGTGTAGTTTATTTTCCATGGTTATATAATCTAAAATGGTAGTGTTAGACTGAAAGATACAAAAATTGTTACTGAATTGAATTATATCTTCTAGGATATTTGAAAAATCTGCTTTTAATCATTGAATTGTGAAAGACAAATTCTACATAAAATACAATAGATTTCGCTGGTTTTTAGAAACTAATACTATAGCTCAAAGAAGGTAAAAATGGTAAAAATGTACCTTGAAAAATTTGATATTCAAACTCAATATTATCTGGATCAGAACCTTCTATTGGAATTGATTTTAATTGAAAATATTGAGGGTTAGCTCGATTATATATATTGTAACCACCCAAGTACACTTTATGTTTTAATTTCCAAATGTCAAAATAGAAGTTGACTCCAGCATCCAATCTGTGATTAGCAGGCAACCGAACAAACTCATTATTAAAAAGAGTCAATTCTCCCAATTGATATGTACTTACAGGAATGAGTGTCGATAGTCCTGTACCATATATCCAATTACAACTTACATCTAACCATTTCGTAAATCGATGATTGATTGCAATATTTAAATTATGTCTTCTATCATAACGATAAGGAAATCGCTCTCCAATATTAAGGTCATCAAATCGGCGATCTGCATGAGCGTAAGTATAGCTTATTAATCCTGTAGCTCTTCCGATATTTTTTTCAAGTTGAAATTCTATACCATAATTCCATCCCTCACCAAGTGTTATTTGCGATTCCCAATTTTGAGTACTGATCGGGCTAAATGTAAAATTTCCAGGATTAGATAAATCTGTTCGTAAACTTGAATTATCGAGATAGGTGATTAAGTTATTAAGTTTTTTATAATAAAATTCTACATTGAATTGATACGCTTTATGAGGTTGATATTGCAAACCAAGTACGCTTTGCCAACTCGTTTGAGGTACAGCTAATTTTGTAGAAGGTAACCATAAGTCATTAGGGAATCCTGCATCAGAACCTGAAAGTAAATGAAGTGGTTGAACCATTTTACTTAAACCTCCTTTTAGACTTAATTGCTTGTTTATCAAGTAGTTAACAGACACTCTAGGCTGAATGGAATAAAAAGTTTTATCTTCTGCAAAAAATACATTTCCTAAAATACCTAGATTGAATTTTAATTTTTTACCTACGGTAAATTCATCTTCGAAATAAGCATTGTGCTCATGTACTGTAATCTGTGTTGCATTTAAAAAAGAATCAATATTTTCTTCAAAAAGAGTTTCATCATTTATTTGTAAGTCAGCACCAAATGCTCCAGGTTGAAAAGTATGCAGCGTACTATTGATACCAAAACGAAGCAAATGATTTTCAGAAGAAGAATAATTAAAATCTAATTTTGCACCCCAATCTTGAAGTGTAGAATGATAAGCTTGTGCTATAAAAAGATTTACAGGAGGTGATGTTCTAAAAATAAAATCTATGTCTACATTTTCTTCTGAATCAAATTGGTAATTACTAAAAGTCAAAGAGGTATTGAGAAAAAGTTTATTTTTAAAAATATGATTCCAACGGAACATGCCTATTTGATTTCCCCAATTGTACTCTTGAACAAATTTATCGGAGTAAACGAAATCTTCTTGTTGAGAACCTACGATCAAATCTTCATCATATAAATTATCTCCTCCTGTATAGTAACTGAAAAAAAAGTTATCCTTCTTTCCAATTGAAAAATTAAGTTTAGCATTTAAATCAAAAAAATTATAAGTCGTAAATCCTTGAAGATTCACTCCGAATACATCTTTGAAATATTCATCTTCTTCTTTTGATTTACGTGTAAAGTCTTTGATGAATCTGTCTAATAATGTTCTTCGAGCAGTTATAAGAATAGACGCTTTGTCTTTTATGATAGGACCTTCTATTCGAGCAGATGAAGTAATTAATCCAGCTTTAACATTTCCAGTCCATCTTTTTTTATTTCCATCACGAGTCCTTACATCCATGATAGATGATAAGCGACCTCCGTATCTAGCAGGGAAACCACCTTTATATAATTGGACACTTTGAATAGCTTCGGAATTGAAAACCGAGAAGATTCCCAAACTATGCCCCGCATTATAAATAGGAACTCCATCCATCAATATTAGATTCTGATCTGCACTTCCTCCTCTTACATGCAGTCCACCTAATCCATCAGAACCAGACTGTACACCGGGCATTAATTCAGTCATCCTAAATAAATCTACTTCACCTCCCAGCGAAGGAAGTTTCTTCATTAAAGTAATTGGAATATCATTAGAACTTATAGGATCAAATGCTTCGATACCTTGAAACGATTCAGGTGTAACGATAATTTCTTGAAGAGTCAGATTGGGTTCAAGTGAAAATGTGAGCGTTCCACTTTTCTTTAATTCAAATTTTTGAGTATCAGATTTAAATCCTAAATATGTTCCAACCAACTCCACTTTCCCTTCAGGAATCGTAATACTATAAAAACCATATTCATTAGAAGTCGTTCCTTTTCCGCTGACCTTATCATATACATTCGCAGATATTAATTTTTCACCTGAGTCTATATCTTCGATATAACCACTAATGGTAAAATTTATTTTTACTCGTTTTCTATAAAAAAGAATAACCTGAATACCTACTGCTTTAAATTGAATATCAGTATCAAGAAGTATTTTTGATAAGATAGTTTTGACTTTAGCATCTTTTACTCGGAGCGTAACAAGTGCATCTTTGGGTAAGATGTTATTACTAAATGAAATAGGGACTCCTGCCGTTTTTCCTAATAAAATTAAGGCTTCAGCCATTGGCATTTGCTTCACTTCGAAATCTACAGAGATTTCAAGTGGTGATTGTGCTTGGTTAATTATAGCAACCAAACACCAACAAAATATGCCAATTAGTTTTTTCATTGAGAGTTCTGCTGTTGGTAAATTTTTCCCTACAAAATAGGGATTTATACTAAAACGAGATAATACTAACAACTGTTTGTTTGTATTCTTAAAAACTCCATTTAAATAGGTTTTTATTAGGAATTAGTATAGAGTCAGACAAAAAAATAACCCTATCTTTAATTAAAAAGATAGGGTTATTTGATCTAATGAAATTTTAGTTCCTAAATTAATTAAGATTAATCTCATGCTTAACTTAATATTATTCACTTTTTTTAGAACATTGACCACCTATAAAACGGTATTTGTTTTTTCCTATTTTTTTGATTTCATCAAAAGCTAAACCTAGTTTCATACTTTCTAATACAGCATCTAATCCTAAAGATTTAACATCACCCGAAATAGTATAACCACATTTTAGTACTTCAGTATTTTCAAATTCAAATTCAACATTGAAAGTATGTTCAATTGCTTTAGCTACTCTTTCTATTCTTTCATTTACAAAAGCTAATTTACCATTCCACCAACTTAGAGCATTTAAGTTTTCATCTTTACCTAATGCAATAATCTTTCTCTTAGTTTTACTATAAGTCAACTGGTCGTTAGCTTCTAGCACTTCATTAAATGCTCCATTTTTAGAAGTAACTCTTACCTTTCCAGAACGAACGGTGATTTGAACTGTATTTTCATCATCGTAATTTCTTACATTAAAAGAAGTTCCAAGCACTTCAATTTGCACCTCACCACTTTCAATGATAAAAGGCTTAGAGGCATCTTTTGCAATATCAAAAAATGCTTCCCCATTTAATTTTACTAATCTTTGATTGTTTTCAAATTGGTTGGGATAAGAGAATCTACTATTCGTATTAACGGCTACTTTAGAACCATCTACAAGATTCAAATTTTTAATAGTATCAGTAACGGCAACATGTTGCCAATCATTATTTGAATTAAAAATAAACCAAGAACCAATTGCTAGGATAGCAACGGCAGCAGCAACGCTTAACCAAGTGCGACGACTTCTTTTAATAGGAACGACTTTAGTTGTAGTCGTTTCTTCCTGTTGCATTTTTGATTTAAGTTGAGTTAATCTACCTTCTACATTAGGTTGATAATCATCTAGATATACTAGACTTGTATCCCAAGCAGCTTCAATTTCTTCAGCTTCGATTTGGTTATCTTTATTTTCTAATAAAGTATCCAAAAGCTGAACTTCCTCATCTGAGAGTTGACCAGTTATTTTTTTGTGAATTAAATCTGTTAGCATTTCCTCTTTCATCTATTCGTATTACCAATTTTAAGTTTAAGGAATTTTAAAAATTGAATTTTGTATATTACTAGTGTTGTTTTTTAGGATTGACACGAATTTAATATGTCACCCCTATGTTTTCTCTATTATTTTTCCAAAATATATTCCATTTAATAGGAAAGGTAAACCATTTGACATTTCCATTGTCAGCTACCTGTCATGTTGACTCAACGCAGCCCTTAAAACCTTTAATGCCTTAGAAATTTGGTTTTCAACGGTTTTGATTGAAATGTCTAATTTATCAGCAATTTCTTTGTAAGACATTTCCTCAAATCTACTCAATGTAAAAACCATCCTACACCTTTCAGGTAAGCTATCAATAGTAACATTAATGAGTTGTTGCAGATCGTCTGCTTCTAGTTGCTGTTGTGTAGTGGATTCTCTATTGGATAGAACAGGCATTTTTTCTTCATCATCAAATTTCACTTTTTGATCTCGAATAAAATTAAGTGATTTGTTGACTGCTGCCCGTTTTAAATAAGCTTGTACGGAAGTAGTAATATTTAGGTTATCTCTTTTTTTCCACAAACCAAAAAATACTTCCTGCGCAATATCTTCGGCAAGATTAGTATCTTTTAAAATCCGATAAACCGATTTGCAAATAAAACTATAATGCCGACGAAATAGTATATCCATCGCTTGTTCGTTTCCTTTTTGCAAACTATTTATCAATTCCTGATCTGTGTAATTGGTCATTTTCTATTTATAGAAGTAGTATCTCGTTTTTGTTTTTATACCGAAACCTCAGCTTTGATATGAGGATGCGGATCATAATTTGTTAAGTCAAAATCTTCGTATTTAAAATCAAATATAGATTTCACTTCAGGGTTAATTTTCATTTGAGGCAAACTTCTTGTATCACGAGTCAACTGCAATTGCGCTTGTTCCAAATGATTGGAATATAAATGTACGTCTCCAAATGTATGAACAAATTCCCCCGCTTCCAAACCACAAACTTGTGCCATCATCATCGTCAATAATGCATACGATGCAATATTAAAAGGAACACCTAAAAAGGTGTCGGCAGAACGCTGATATAATTGGCAACTCAATTTTCCATTAGCGACATAAAATTGGAAAAGACAATGACATGGACTTAATGCCATCTTAGGCAAATCACCTACATTCCATGCATTGACAATTATTCTTCGAGAGTCAGGATTGTTTTTTATTAAATTAATTGCTTGAGTAATTTGGTCAATCGTTGCACCATCTTGAGTTTCCCAACTTCGCCATTGTTTTCCATATACAGGACCTAAGTCTCCATTTTCATCTGCCCACTCATCCCATATTCTTACTTTATTTTCTTTTAAATATTTGACATTAGTATCACCATCCAAAAACCAAAGTAGTTCATGAATGATAGAACGTAAGTGCAACTTCTTAGTCGTTACCATTGGAAAACCTTCCTGCAAATCAAATCGCATTTGATAACCAAATACACTTCGAGTTCCCGTTCCCGTTCGGTCACTTTTGTTAGTACCATTATCTAAGATGTGTTGGAGAAGATTGAGATATTGCTTCATGTATAATTACATTTTTGAGAATTTCTCCAAAGGTACGAAATTAATATTTTTTTGTAATTTATCGTAACCTGCCGTATGGCAGGTTCAGTTGACAGGTTGACTCAAAGTAGTTGTTCAAATAATGTTAAATATGATTATCCTCTACTTTGTAACAACCTGCCAATTGAAATTGGCGGTTACTAAGTTGTGCTAAATAACTACATTTTTCTACTAACTTA
>JALZVK010000313.1 GCA_023301005.1 Saprospiraceae bacterium
TTAATTCACAACCAACTTCTGTGTTACAGTAAGTGTTGGATGAGTTATTCTACAATAATAAATTCCTTTCGGCATATTTCCAATTGAAAATTCAAAAGTAGAAGATGATTGTCCATTCATTTGAATAGAATAATTTTGCAAAATTAATTTCCCATTTAAATCAAATAATTCAAGTGAGATTGGAGCATTGGTATTAAAAGAAAACTCTGCAAAAAACTTATCGCCATTCGTAGGGTTTGGATAAATATTAATTAAGTTAGAAAATTGCGAAAAAGTTATAACAATGATTTTACTATAAGCGTAATTACCATCTTCATCTATTTGTTTTAACCGATAATAATTTCTTCCAGTCAAAGGCATTGCATCAATGAAGGAATAATGATTTATAATATTACTATTTCCATTCCCTTGAACGATTCCTATTTGATTAAATGTAGCTCCATCCTCACTCCTTTGAATTTCAAAAAAAGCATTGTTAGTTTCTGAAGCAGTTGACCAATTTAAATGATTTACTCTTTCTTTAGCTTCACCAGTAAATTCTATTAACTCAACAGGCAATGGCATAGAGTTACTTTCAGAAATAGTTAAAACCTGATTGATAGTTATATCATATACTGTCGTCGTTGAACCTGAAAGCCAAGTCACTTCAACTTCTAATACAAAAGAATTTATACCTACACCAAAATGAGCACATATCTCATCTCCTCCTCCAAGATTACTTCCACTTCTCATTTCAAAATATTGAACCTTTCCATCTGGTGTGGTCACTTTGACCTTAGCTCCTATACCATCTTTATTGCCAGCATCCCCATCTAAAAAAATTCGTAAATAGTTATTATTATTTATAACATCATTTCTATATAGTGTTACTAACGAATCATAATTTACCATAAGTAAATCTAAGTCTCCATCATTATCATAATCACCATGAACTATAGTTCTTGTTTTGGCTCCAACATCAACACCTAACGAAGCTGCAACATTGAAAAAAAAGTTACTTCCTCCATTATTATAAAAGTTAGAATATTGATCAGGTGAAGTTGGAAAAAATGCACCTACCGCCATCACAATATCTTGATCCATATCATTATCATAATCCAAAAAACTAGTTCCCCATGAATAATCTCCTCCTCCTTGATTTCCCATTCCTGATGAATTAGTTACATGTGAAAACGTGCCTCCATTATTTTTAAAAAGATTAGGTACACCTATATCTGTATAAAATATATCCATCCATCCATCTCTGTTATAATCTCCAATTCCTATTCCCATTCCATGACTACAATCATTCCCAATTATAAAAGTACTTACTTCGGTAAATGTCCAATCATTAATAGGATCTGTTCCTCCATCATTTCTAAAAATCCTTGTTCCTCCAGGTGGTATTGTACTATAACCGCAATCATTTACTAAAATAATATCAAGGTCTCCATCTTTATCATAATCAGTCCATCCACCAATAAATCCTGCTTCGCTCAATTCACTAACACCTAATAAACCTGATACATCCGTAAATGTATTGTTACCATTATTTAGAAAAAGACGATCTTGCAAACTAGCATTTGTAGAGCCAGGAATAATATCATGATTCGCTACATAAATATCTAGAAATCCATCTTCATCGTAATCACCAAAGGAAGCTGAAGTTCCTCTAGAATCACCTGATACTTCTATTCCAGAACCAATTGTTATATCTGTAAATGAACCTCCAAAATTATTGAGATATATTTTATCTTCATCTCCATTGGCTAAATAAATATCTTGAAAACCATCATTATTAATATCTCCAATAGCAACTCCTGCTCCATCAAAACTAGAATCATCTACACCAAGTGAAACTGCAACATCGGTAAATGTTCCATCTCCATTATTCTTAAATAATTTATTAGCAACATTTCGATTGGTAATATAAATATCTAAAAATCCATCATTATTATAATCAAACCAAGCTGCACCTGTTCCAAATGAATGGTCAATTGAAAAATCAACTCCTGTGTGTTGAAAATTAATTCCAGATGTAGAAGATACATCTGTATATCCTTGCCCATAACTATGAGATAATGCAAATACATAAAAACATAGCAGACAAATTGTAATCTTTTGTAGCATAACAAATTATTCTCTTATTAAAAAAATTACGGCATTTGAGAAATAGAAATTTAAATAAATGAGAGAGAAATTTGATGAGAGAGAAATTTGAAATGTATATTTCAAATCCCTAAAAAGATAAGAAATATAAATATAAATAATATTTTTCTGAATGTGCAAGGAATGCAATTAAAATAGATTCAGAACGTTCGGTAGTTAATTATGAATTTATTTAGTTTGCATTCCTTAATATGTAAAAAGGTAAAATGGATAGAGTTTATTCTATATTTGTAAAAACAGAAATTATGTCTATTCATTAGACTGTTGTTAATATTTCGGAGGATAATTGTGTGAGTGTGATTGTGGGGAAATAATATTTTATAAAAAAATCACTTTCTACGTTAGTGCTTTGCTCCACAAAGTGTCTAAGTAAGAAAAACAAACAAGATTTTTTTTTTCTATTAATATTTTATAAGCAATGCATTTACATCGTAAGATGTAAATGCATTGCTTATTCCTAATACTTAGACACCTTACGGAGCAAGGCGCTAACGGGACGAATCATTTTTTCCTTACTGCGTTTTCCAATATATTTTAATATTCCAATCTGGATTCCAAATCGTAAAAGGATTTCCCTCTTCAGTCATTTGATAAGGATTAAATTGTAGTTCATACATCACTTGGTCAGAAACCCATTGGTCAACATCCATCACTTTAAAATCCATATAGTCAGTCAACTCAAATGGAACATCTTCAAATGTAATTGGAGTAGCTGCAACGTCATCAATGACTTCACTTTGACCAGACAAACTAGTACTATCCAATCCATCACGATAAGTCAAGTACATATCAGGTCCATCCAAAATATCCCATGCTGCAAGTTTTGCTTTTTC
>JALZVK010000314.1 GCA_023301005.1 Saprospiraceae bacterium
CTCCAAGAACTAGCTGAGCAAGCTAAAAAATTGGACCATGAACTCCTACAAACAAAGTTAGATTCACTAGATAAATTTAAGTGACTATCCGCTTATTGTACAGTAAAATTTTTAGTGACTATCCGCATATTGGATGGTGATTAATAAATATTTTCATGTATAATACTTAAAGAGTGCATCTACCGCTATCAAGAGTAAAATTAATATTACTTTTAACAAATTTTCATTCAATTTCAGATAGATGAAAGTTATGCAAATAGATGATTTAATATTTTGTAGAAATATTTGGATAGGTATAATTCTATTTTGTGGAATTGCCATTGCCATTGCTACATATTATGCCACAACACTCCAAGGTAAAATTTCAACAAAAAGACATAAGCAAGTTATAGGGACTTTAAATACTAAAATAGATAGTCTATCTTTTGAAAATCTTAACACTAAAATTGGAAGTCAGATTGATTTTCTAATTGAACCTGATAGTAAAAATAAAGACTTAACGACTATAGTAAATGACCCCTACGGGAATAAAGGTACTCGAATTCTTAAAGATAAAACTATAAATCTTAGAATAACGGCAGGTGATCATTCATACTTCCAATACTTAACAGACTATTCTGAAATTAAAAAAGATGGTTGGGAGTGGGTTACGAATTTTAATTATTTTCCTAAGTACAAAGAAGATAAATTAAAGAGTATGGAAAATGGTGCATACCAAGTAATACCTGACAAAGAATATACCCCTCCTTATAAAATTTCAATGATAGATGATAAATTGCTATTTAATGGAAAAATAAGAGATTTTAAAACTGGTGAATTACTTGGATGGTTTAGTGATAACGAGTTTGAAGTCACAATGAAAAATTCATATTCTTTTAATAAAGATTCATCCGCAATTGAGATAATTGACAAATATGGTTACGTCTGTTTTCAAGTTCAATATGAAAAACACTCTTTAATTTCAAAGCAATTTCATAAAGACGCTAGAATAAAATTCAAAGGTTATTTTAAACATGGCGACCACTTTTACATATTCAATGATAAAGTTCATAAAGTTAAGAGTTCTCTAGTAGCTGAAAAACAAATTAAATTAATTGAAGAAATATTTGTACACATTGGTAAGGATAAGATTGGTAAGCGAAAACAGAAATAACCATGATAAATAAAGAAAAGCTGTTAAATTAATAACAGCTTTTCTTATATTTGATTTGGTTTTTATCCCGTTTGACCTGACAAGGAACGTCCATTGGCAAGTGTCTTTCGAGAATTACTGCGTTCTGGGTTTGAGCGTCCTTTAAAGCAAAATCACCGCCTTTCGGGGCTAAGTAGGGATAATAACCTTTTTAATTATACATTATTTTTATCAATTCCAATATTCATCTACTGCCATACACATTGCTCTTTCAAATGGGTCAGATGCAAAGTGTCTACGATTTATCTTCCATACAAACTCATTTAGGTAATTCTGTAAGTACTGCTTACCTACTGAATGGTGTACACCTAAAGTCATTTTCTTGGCGTTAGATATTACCGTATGAACCCAAGGCAAGTGTTCCATAGCCTTTTCAGGTGGTGTAACTGTTTGAGTTACTTTCTTTACCACTTTTGGTAATCCCCTATAACCTCTCCAATCATCCGCTATTATTGATACACTTGATTTTAAAGCGTTCTTTGCTTCATAGTTAATCTCAGGACTAGACAAATCTTCCATCACTACCATCTTTACAAAGCCCATCTTACGCCCCTTATTATGTCTACTAGCCTTACCATACTTCTGTATCATTTGCTTCTTAGAAACCTTTTCAGATTCTACCATTACTAATACTTTAGCTGTTCTCTGACTACCTCTACCACGCTTCAATTGTTCGTCTGAATCTCTATCTAAATCAACCGCTACAAAGAACGCATCATCTAATTCAACTGTACCATCTAACTTGTACTTAGCATCTCTTTTGCCCATAGCGCAACGAATTTTATGCATTGCATACCAAATGGTATCATATCTCATGTCAAGTTGCTTAGATACTTCAAGAGCAGACATTGATTTCGTAATAGAAGTCATTAAATGAATTAGCATAAACCAAACCTGAATACCAATCTTGGACTTTTCCATCATCGTACCTGACTTGTAAGAGGTACGCTTCTTACAAATTTTACATTCAAATCTCTTTTGTGCCTTTACGAAGTAGTGAATTGTTTTCTTTTCACACTTGGCACAAGTAACTCCACGTTCTAAACGGTATTTTACAAATGACTTTAAACATTTTTCTTCCGTTGGAAACTTCTGTATAAATTTTAATAGATTCATTATATTACCTTTGTTCAAAGTAAAAACAAAACTATATTTGTATAAATTCCTTTGTATCATTGGATTACGACCAACATATTGAATTAATCGACCAATCTACTGTACAACATGCGGATAGTCAAAAAAAATTAAATATCAACACGTTGCGGTATGTCTGAACATGCCTCAATTATTTTGATTGCTAATCCTTTATATTTTAACAGCGTTTTCAACTTTGAAACATATAGGTGATTACAGACCTACTTTTAAATAGGATTAGGGGATTGGAAGATTCCGTAATCC
>JALZVK010000315.1 GCA_023301005.1 Saprospiraceae bacterium
GACCCATTTTCATTAAGGATCGTACCGCTAATTGCTGCTTGATTTCCTGCTCCTACAGAAATTGTCTGCGCAGAATTACATCCATCAGCATCTGTTACAGGTAAAAGAGGTGTAATACGAAGAGCATTTTCAATTGCTTCACCAACTCCATTGTTTCTATCTGTATAAGATAGATTCAAGTGTTGTCCAACTTTTACTCTATCCAAAAACTTGAATTCAGAATTAGCCTTGATACTAGCTCTTTCAAAACCAGTATATTTTAAAATACCTTCTCTAGTTAAGTAACCAGCAGATAAATAATATTTACCATTCTCTCCTCCGTTAGCTACAGACATAGAAACATTTCTAATAGGAGCACTTTGAGTAATTTCATCTATCCAATCTGTTCCTCCTGGATTAACAGGCGCAGAAAAGTCTCCTGCAGGAGCAAATGTAATTGGATCATAAGAAATAACTCTTGTATAACCTACAATAGAACTAGGTACAACAGGCGAAGCTCCATTTCCATATTGTGGATGTTCAGGAGTAGCACCATCATTCGTTTGGCTATCCCAAATCATTTGAGCATGTTGCTCTGCATTTAATAAACCTGGCGCATTTGAAATATTAGAAAATCCAGTATAAGCATTTACAGTAACTAATGGCTTTTTCATATTATATCCACCACCTTTGGTAGTGATAATAACAACTCCATTAGAAGCTCTCGCTCCATAGATAGCTGCAGCTCCATCCTTTAATACATTCATTTGATCAATGTCATCAGGATTAAGGTTATTTAATGCATTAGGATCCTCAGTTTGTACTCCGTCAATAATAAATAATGGGTTGGTATTATTACTAGTACCAAATCCACGAATATTAATTTTTGGAGCTTCTCCAGGATTAGCATTGGTGATTACTTGTACACCAGTTACACGTCCTTGTAATGCTTCTCCAGCATTAACTACAGGAGTCTTAACAGCTTCAAGCATATCAACAGAAGCTACAGAACCTGTAATATCTCCTCTTGTTTGAGTAGCATATCCAGTTACGACAACTTCATCTAAAGAAATACCTTCAGAAAGTCTAATGTCAAGAACATTTGATGCTCCTACAGTTATGTCTTGGCTATTAAATCCTGTGTAAGAAACAGTTAAAACGTCTCCAGTATTAGCCATAATAGAATAAGAACCATCAACATCAGTTGCAGTTCCATTACCAGTTCCTTTAACTAAGATAGAAGCACCGATTAAAGTTTCTCCAGTTTTAGTGTCAAAAACTGTCCCTGTTATTTGCCTTTGTGCTATCGCTCCTACTGATATCATCATCGCGATAAGGACAAAGATTGTTTTAAATTTGTACAGTTGAAATTTCATGCGTAATTCGAATGTTTTGTGAAAAAAATTAATTTTTATAAATGTGAGTGTTTTTTTTTTAATTAAAATACTCACTAATATGTTTAAGGATTAATATTTTGCATTTTTAAGGTGGTATTATTTTAATGGTTTTTTTAGTTTTTTTCATACAGTTTCATTTTAAAATATTATTATAAAATCTTAACTTTTAGAAGAGAAAGAAGAGATCATTTTATTGAGGGAAAAGAGAAACCTTATAATGGTGATTATTAACGTTTGCTTATTTATATGCAAATGTATCGTTATTAGATCTCTGTTCTCTATTCTCCATTCTCGCTTCTGAATAGTTACATAAAATCAAAAGTCAATTTCATATACAACTATATGATTTCCTTTACCCTTCTTCAGAGTAAGAAATCAATTTTTCAATTGATGACATATAAATTTTCATCAACTATATTTCAAATATATATACTTCTTTCTTTAAAGAAAATTTGGTTAAAAATTATCAGTCTATAGAAGTATGTGATTTGAATAACACAAATATTTAATTTAGATTTTTTAAAAGAATTTAAACTCTCAAATTAAATTCTTTTTATTCGGGCTAAAAAAAATGCACTAAGGCATTAGATTTTTAGGAAATGTTGTGTTTAAGGAATATACACATTATGGTAAGTTTAATACTAAATATAGTATTTTTAGGTAGTTCGTTGATTTTTAGTAATGGTATATTCGTTTTGCTTATGTAATGATAAAAAAAAAAAAATTAAGATAAAATAATTCTGTAGGTAAAATATATATTTAAAATAAAATTCATATATATTTAAAATAAAAAAACAACTCTAAAACCTAATAAAGACAAGGGTTTTAGGTCTGATTCAGCTACAATAAAAACAATATATTATACCGAATTTAACAAAAGTAATTTTGCTAAATTCGGTATAATAACTTCTCTTCTTACTCTTTCACCACCTTTCTATGTATAAGTTGATTTTCAGATTTTATCTGTAAAATATAAGTCGCTGCTGGTAAATCTTGTAAGTCAAATGATTTTGTCAAATTACCTGATGAGAAATCAATTGATTCAACCAATACTTCTTGACCGATGATATTATAAAATCGAAGTTCTAGATCATCCAATGGTTGTCCTTCTAGATGTAAAATAAATTGTCCATTATTTGGATTAGGATACAATTCTAATTTTTCTAAAAATGTCACCTCATTTGTCGAAGTGATTTGGATGACAATCTCTTGGATAAATATATCAATTCCGCAATCATTCGATACAATTAATTCTACTAGGTAAGTTCCAGATGAATCATAATTGATAACTGGATTCTCTTCAATACTCGTCATTCCATTTCCAAAATTCCATTGGTAGGAAGTTCCTGATTGTGAGTTATTGGTAAATATTACATTTCCATCAATATCAATAGAAGAAGTAAAGTCTGCTATTGGTCCTTCACCTACTGTGATAAAACCATTTTGGACAATTTCACTATTTCCCGCAGGATTCGATACTGTAAGAGTGACATCATACGTACCTACATTGTTATAAACTACCGTTGGGTGTTGTTCAGTCGAAGTACTTGGTGAACCTCCTGGGAATTCCCATGACCAAGCTGTTGGAGCACCAATCGAGGTATCTTCAAATTCTACGGTAAAAGGTGTACAACCCTGAGACTCTAATGCAATAAATCCTGCTACCGCTTGTGGGCCTAGAACTTCTACTTGTTGTAAAAAAGTCGTTGTTCCACATGCATTAGTTGCAGTAAGTATTACATTATAATTTCCTCCTGTAGCATAAGTATGAATTGGATTTTGGTCAGTACTTGAATTTCCATCACCTAAATCCCAGAAGTATGTATTTGCATTAGTAGATAAATTGGTAAATGTTGTTGTTAACAAATTCACGCTACTTGAGAAGTCTACAACTGGCGGACTATCTAATGTAATTTGTAGACTAAAAGTGCTACTTCCTGCTGCGTTAGATGCTACTAAAGTAATCTCATGTACTCCCGCAGTATTAAATGTAATTGCTGGATTTTGAACAGATGATGTATTTGGAGAACCTCCGTCAAATGTCCAATTCCATGACGTTGTATTACTTGTCGAATTATCTACAAACTGAATCGTCGCTGGTGCACAATCCATCATATTTTGAATAAAGAAATTAGCCGTAGGCAAAAAGGTCGAGGTTACAGTTACTTCTGTAGTGCTAGAACCACAATCATTTGTTGCCGTCAGTACAACTGTAAAATCTCCCGCTGTTGCGTAAGTATGAGTTGGATTGGCTTCCGTACTCATATTACCATCTCCGAAGTTCCACAAATATGTATTTGCATTGTTAGAAGTATTGGTGAATTCAACTATCGCTCCATTAGTCGTCGTGGTAAATCCTACACTCGGTACATCATCTATAAAGATATAACTCATCTCCGTTTGAGTAGCTGAGAATGAAGCATTCGATGCTTCTAATGTTACCGCATAAGCTCCAGGTGTATTATAAGTGACAACTGGATTTTGCACTGTTGAAATACTTGGCGTCCCTCCTGGGAATGTCCAATTCCATTCAGTTGTATTAGATGATGAATTATCAGAAAACTCTACCACTAAACCTGCGCATCCTGAATTGATATCAGAAGTAAATCCTGCTAGTACAGGAGTGACAATCGTAACAGTTTGCTCTGTGATTATTGAACCACATGGATTAACTGCTTCCAGTATTACTGTATATGTTCCATCGTTGGAATAAATATGTTGCGGGTCAGGAACTGTACTTGTTGAACCATCTCCAAACGACCAATTATAAGAAGTTGCATTAGTTGAGTTATTGGTAAAATCTACAATTGCACCTGCTATACTCGATGAAAAATCAGCAGTCGGAATATCGAAAACTGTGATGTAATTCGTTTGCGTAATTGTATTACTATTAAATGAATTACTTGCCTCCAATATTACTTCGTAAGTACCTGGTGTATTAAATGTAATCGTTGGATTTTGTTCTGTTGAAGTACTTGGTGAACCTCCTGAGAATGTCCAATTCCATGCTGTTGTATTGTTGGATGATTCATCAGAAAATTGAACTTGTAAAGGGGCACATCCTTCATTTTGCGAAGCGGAGAAACTTGCGACAACTGTCGTTCCTATATCCACATTCATTGTAAATGTATTCGTTCCACAATCATTAGTTACCGTTAGTGTAACTGGGTAAACTCCAAATGCTCCGTAAGTATGTTCAGGATTTATTTCTGTACTTGTTGTACCATCTCCAAAGTCCCAGAAATAAGTATCTCCGAATGTAGAGAAGTTGGTAAAGTTAGCTGTAAATCCATTTACTGTATTATCAAAATTTGCAAACGGAAGACTCTCTACTACTATAAATGCAGTCTCCGTAATTATACTACTTCCTGTAGCATTAATTGCTTCTAGCATTACAGTATATACTCCTGCATTATTATAAATGACTACTGGATTTTCATCAGTAGATGTAGTAGGTGTTCCACCTACAAATGTCCATAAATACGAAGTCGAATTAATACTTTGATTATTAAATTGAACTTCCAAAGGCATACATCCTGATATAATATCTGCAGTAAATCCTGCTATGATACTTGACGTGACTGATACTATTTGTGTAATGGTTGTAGTTCCACAATCATTGGTTGCATTAAGTGTTACAACGTAATCTCCATTCAAAGCATATTGGTGATTTGGATTAGGATCAGTAGATGTATTTCCATCTCCTAAATCCCAAAAATAAGTCGTTCCATTAATCGTTTGATTTTCAAATTCTACTATTGGTCCATTTACATCAAATCCGAAATCAGCACTTGGAGTCGTATTTATAGTTACATAATCAACTAAGGTAAAGGTATCTGTACCTACATTATTCACCGCTACTAATGTCACAGAGTATTGCCCAGAAGTATTATAAACTACAACTGGATTTGCTTGAGTAGAAGTCGAAGGTGTTCCCCCTGGGAATGTCCATTCCCATGCAATTGTATTGTTAGAAGATTGGTCTGTAAATTGAATTTCTAAAGGATCACAACCTGTATTTTGACTAGAAATATAACCAGCAGTTGGAGTATTAGCTATCGTTACCATTTCTGTTAAGGAAACGGAACCACAATTATTAGTCGCTGTCAATGTAATGGTAAAGTTACCATCACCTGTATAAGTGTGTGATGGATTGATTTCATTAGAAGTATTTCCATCTCCAAAGTCCCAATTGTAAGTTGTCGCATTAGTACTTCCATTCGTTAAGTCAACTGTGAAAGTATTTACATCAGTAGAAAAATCAATAAAAGGTACATCATCAACTACGATGTAATTCATCTGCTCAATTGTATTCTCGCCAGCAGCATTTGTTACAGTTAAGGTAACTGGATAAGTACCTGCATTTTGATAAATGACAATTGGATCTTGGTCGGTAGAACTACTTGGATTCCCTCCTGGGAATGTCCATACCCAACCTATTGCATTAGCTGATGATTGGTCATTAAATTCAACTGTTAAATCTGCACATCCACTTGTGACATTGGAACCGAAACCTGCTGATGGTAAAGTAACAATGGTAACTTGTGAAGTCGTTGTTACACTTCCACAACCATTGGATGCAGTCATCGTAACAGTATAAACTCCATCCATTGAATAAGTATGATTAGGGTCAGATTGTGTAGATAAATTACCATCTCCAAAGTCCCAATTATAACTATTAGCATTGGTACTCGTATTGGTAAAATCAACATCTACTCCATTTATATTTTCAGAAAAACTAGCAACAGGAACATCATCTACGATGATAAAATCTGTTTGGGTTACTGTACTTTCTCCTGCGGTATTACTCGCCTCAAGTGTTACAGAATAAGTACCTGCTGAGGTATAAGTTACTGATGGATTTTGGTCAGTAGAAGAACTTGGATTTCCATCTGTAAATGTCCAATTCCAATTGGTTGTATTAGCTGATGATTGATCAGTAAACTGAACAGTAAGTGGCGCACAACCATTTGTTTCTGTTACTATAAATCCAGCCGTTGGTGGCGTTGCAATAGTTACTGTTTGAGTGGAAGTTACCGTTCCACAATTATTTGTAGCACTTAATACAACGGTATAAGTTCCATCTGCATTATAAGTGTGAGAAGGGTCAGATTGTGCAGATGAATTGCCATCTCCGAAGTCCCAACTGTAAGTTGTAGCATTAGTGCTACTATTAGTAAAATCTACAGTTGCACCATTTGTATTTTGAGAAAAACTAGCAGAAGCAACATCATCAACGATGATGAAATTCGTCTGCGTATTTATATTGTTACCAGAAGTATTACTTACCTCCAATGTCAC
Organism: Saprospiraceae bacterium; assembly: GCA_023301005.1. Classification (GTDB taxonomy): domain Bacteria; phylum Bacteroidota; class Bacteroidia; order Chitinophagales; family Saprospiraceae; genus CAJQQY01. Next base: position 6,678 of record JALZVK010000315.1, read on the forward strand.
TCCATATGCTCCGACTGTATTATAAACTACAATTGGATTTTGCTCAGTAGAACTACTTGGTGTACCACCTGGGAATGTCCAATTCCAACTTGTTGTATTAGATGACGATTGGTCATTAAATTGAACGGTAAATGGTAAACATCCTGATGTTACATTTGCTCCAAATCCTGCGTTAGGCATAGTGCCTATTGTAATTGTTTGAGTGGAAGTTACTGTTCCACAATTGTTTGTAGCACTTAAGACTACATTATAAGTTCCATCTACTGCATACGTATGAGAAGGGTCAGATTGAGTGGAAGTATTTCCATCTCCAAAGTCCCAATTATAATTCGTTGCATTGGTACTTGTATTGGTAAAATTAACGCTTAGTCCATTCGTTACTTGAGTGTAACCTGCCACAGGTACATCATCTATTACAATCAAATCTGTTTGCGTAATTGTATTTTCCCCAGCTCCATTTGTCACTTGTAGAGTCACAGAATAAGTTCCTGCATTATTATAAGTTACTGATGGATTTTGTTGAGTTGATGAAGATGGATTTCCGCCAGGGAAACTCCAATTCCATACTGTTGAATTTGTAGAAGATTGATCAGTAAATTGAATAGTCAACGGCGCACATCCTGAAGTTACATTTGAACTAAAACCAGCACTTGGCAAAGTGCTAATTGTAACTGTTTCAGTCATTACTACCGAACCACAATTATTACTCGCTACTAATGTTACAATATAAGTTCCATCTGTATTATAGGTATGAGTTGGACTAATATCCGATGAAGTATTTCCATCTCCAAAATCCCAAGTAAAACTCGTCGCATTGGTACTTGTATTGATAAATGAAATAGTCTGTCCATTTGCATTTTGAGAAAAACCAACTACAGGAACATCATCTACGATGATGTAATCTGTTTGTATAAATATATCCATCCCTGCTGAATTAATTGCTTCTAATGTTACAGTATAAAGTCCCGTACTATTAAAAGTAACTATTGGATTTTCATCAGTAGATGTTGCTGGAGTTCCGCCTTGAAATATCCAATTCCATGAAGTCGCATTAAGAGAAGATGAATTAACAAATTGAACAGTCAATGGCGCACATCCCGATGTTACATCAGATGAAAAACCAGCAACTGGTGCTGTTAATATTGTTACTGTTTCCGTTGATGTTACTGAACCACAATTGCTAGTTGCAGTTAGTACTACAGTATAAGTTCCATCAGTATTATAAGTATGAGTTGGATCAGATAGAGTGGAACTATTTCCATCTCCAAAGTCCCAACTGTAAGTTGTTGCATTGATACTAGTGTTAGTAAATGTAGCGGTTAATCCATTTGTATTTTGAGTAAAACTTGAAGTAGGTGCTGGATCAACTGTAATATAATTTGTTTGTGAAATTGTATTTACACCACTAGCATTCGTCACCGTCAAAGAGACAGAATATGTCCCTGCTGAACTAAATGTTACTGATGGATTTTGATCGGTTGAAGTACTTGGTGTTCCGCCTGGAAAATCCCAACTCCAACCCGACACATTTGCAGAAGATTGATCTGAAAACTGAACTGTCAAAGGTTCGCAACCACCTGTAGGAGTAGCAGAAAATCCTGCTACTGGTTGAGTAGTTATTTCTACCATTTCGGTAATAGTACTTACTCCACAAGCATTAATTACAGTTAATGTAACAGTATAAATTCCATCAACTGTATAAGTATGAAGTGGGTCAGATTGTGAAGATGAATTACCATCTCCAAAATCCCAATTAAAAATAGTACCTAAGGTCGATGTATTAGTAAATGCAACTTGATTTCCATTAAATACTATTGGCGTAAAACTAGCCATAGGTGCTGATAGAACTTCTATGTAATCTACTTTATTTTCTACGTCTGCACCTGCTGAATTGGTAGTAGTCAAAGTAACATCATAGTTACCTGGATTGTTATAAACGACAACTGGATTTTGATCAGTTGAAGAACTTGGTGTTCCACCTGGGAAACTCCAACTCCAACTGGATGGTCCATTTTGACTCATGTCGGTATAGGTTACAGTCAGAGGTTCACAACCTTGAGTAGGCGTACCTACAAAATCAGAATCAGGTGGTAATACCAATTGGCAATCACTAGAAATTAATACATTATCTAAATAGAGATTATTACCAAAATCATTGACATTTTCTATTTTTAAAATCACATTAGTTTGACCTATATATGGTGATAAATCCAACTGAATACATCCTGATCCAAAGGTTCCTCCAAAACACCAATCAGCTGCGGTGGTAGGCTCCAATTCTAATTGAGGTTGAGTAGTTGCAAAACTACCAGTACCATCATCTCCATCACTAAATACGGTAATGGGAAATGTATTTCCGCCGTCCGTTGATAATGTAATAACTAATGAATCCACGAAATTTAGATTACCTGAAAATAATGCGTAAGCATAATCCATGGTCATCGTTATATTGGTAAATCCTGAAAAATCCATTGGTTGAGAAATTAAACCATCTCTCTGTCCTGAACCATTTAAAGACCAGTTGTCCATGAATACTGCACTATTTCCTAATACAGATCCACCTACAGGTGTAGCAGCCCAAGTTATATTTCCATTTGGATTTTCGATGGTCCAATCACCTAATCCATTTTCGAAGGCATCGTATAATAATATATTAGTACCATTAGGTCCGACTGTTATAAAGCCTGTTTGATTCGATGTGTTCGAACCAGCATTATTGGTTACCAAAAGTGATACAGGATAGGTTCCAGCTGTTGGATAATTTATTTCGGGATTGGCAAGTGTAGAAGTCGCAGGTGTTCCACCTGTAAAAGTCCATACTCTTGAAGAGATCAATCCATTGGATTGGTCAAAAAATTGAACATCACTACCTTCACATATACTTTGAATATTAGAGGTAAAACCTGCTACTGGTGGAACAGGTGCTGCACATGGAGATAAACAATTCAGACTAGCAACAAACGCATCAATATCACTAATAGAAGCTGCCGACCATGTAGTCGTATTATTTACCGCAGGTGCCATAATAAATCCTGAACCAGCAGCATCATGAGTCGCATCAAAATTATGTCCTAACTCATGCGCAGTCAATACTCTCAATGATTGAGCATTTGCACTAAAGTCTTGTAATACTTGATAACGACTATTGCCACATATAGTACCAACAAAAGCAACACCTACTGTAGCGCCATCTAAATTTCTATCTGTCCATAATTGGGCAACATCAAACGTAACTCCAAATCCTCCTCCGTTACCCCAAGTTCTAAAACTATTTAATAAAGTACCTGCATTAGTTGAAGCTGACCATGGGTCACAAGTATTACAGTCTGATACAAATTGAGTCACTATGACAAAATTTAATTCATCATTAAATTCATCATCATAATTTCCTTGTACATTATTCATTACACCTGTATTATGATTTTCTACACCTGCTATATTTCCATATTTTTGAAACATTGAAAAATCAGAAGCAATAGCTAATTCTACATCATAACAAACGCCCATTATACGTTGTGCCTCTGTATCCGTATTACTCTTGTTATGATTGTGACTATCTTTTAAGTCCTCAGTATGATTATCCATTTCGACAGCTGCACAAGTCGCATTTTTATTAGGAATTACATCATGTGCATCATATACAATAAATTGATTTTTAGGAGCATCAGCATCAAAATACCAAAGTGGTTCTATAAAATACTGCTCTCCTCCTGATTCAATATATCCATATATAAAATCTTCATCTACTGTTAATCTTACATTTCCACCCAATATTTGTTCGTAACCTTCAAAAGCTTTGTTGACAAGAGCGTGAGGAACTACTCCATCCGTATTTCGAACCTGATAATTCAATCCACGCATATCATTTGGAAAAAGAGACAATTGCCATTGGTAGTCTTTTCCTAAATTTAAATTGATTTGCGATTCGTTACTAGTTTGTTGTAATTGAGTAAATATGTCTGAAGACGAAATTTCATAAATCTTCCAATCTTTAAATTGTTCTGAAAGAACTGCACTAGAAGATTTAAGGTTGACTTCTTTTCCTTGAAATGTATTTTGGGAAAAGGAAGTAAAGCCCACAGATAAGAATGTAAGTAATAAGATTAATCTCATGGTTGTAATTCGGTTAAAGATTTTGATGTAAATTGTTTTTTGGCTCAAATGAGTTCTAAATATAAAATATGTAAAATGGTAAACTGTTACTTCAATAGAAATAGCAGTTTACTTAGTAGATTGTAAACTAATTAACTTTCAATTTTGATGAGTTTATTTTGAAATCTGGACTTCGTTATTTTTCTCTGCCATAGCTACGGCTATGCCTTCAAAAAATGCCTCGCCAGATTTCAAAATAAACTCATCAAAATTTGAAATAATTTAATTTACAATGTACTTAGTGATCAAGGATATATTTTAATTATAAATATTTGGAACAACAATAATGCTCCTTAGGAATGGTCAAAGAATAAGTTCCTGATTTTAATACAATTATTTTGGTCTTAGGTTTTCTTTAAAAGATGGAGTATTGTTAATACTTATGACTGATTTTAAAGAAAAAAATAAGGGCAAAAGAATTGGCTTAAAACGGGAAGTTATTTTTTGACCATTCCTTAGTTTAGATAGTTGGTAAAGATAAGGTGTTGGTAACCCGAAAAATAATAAATCAATTTTCTAAAATTTAGACCTTTCTCTCTTAAATTTCGATGTCGTGCTAAATTACACATTTTTAAATAATTAACATTAATATAAATTAAGTTTATGTCTGTAATTAGTCCCTTTTTAAAGAGGGAAATGTAAAAAGAACTTTCTATTCCATACTTTTTTTCTAGAAGTTTAAAAAAATCCGTCATTTTTTAATTAAAACCCTTATTTTTATGATCAAATTCAGACCCTCTGAATTAATATAACCCCACCACTATTTAATTTTTATATTCCAGAAACTTTTAAAAAACCGAATAACTCAAGCTTGAGTTAATTTTATCGCTATTTCAACATTGTAATGATGTTGATAATATTCGATTTGGAGCATTCTTTATTTTGTAATAATGTAATGCTCAACTTATTTCATTTAAAAGTTAATCATGAACAAACACTTATTATTATTCCTATTC
>JALZVK010000316.1 GCA_023301005.1 Saprospiraceae bacterium
ACAGTTTAGTTTTCAGCCTCTCAGACTGTCAACCAAAACTATAGTTAATGCTTACAGCTTTACTATCAGATAGAAAGTAGTGAGGGAATTAAATTTCTTAACTTTAATCGATCTCTTTGCTATCATTACGACATGACAAAAAATGATAATACTTTCAAAAAAGGCCTTGAAGGAGTTGTATTTGACACAACTACTATTTCTAAAACTATTCCTGAGAAAAAATCTCTTTACTACAGGGGCTACAACGTAGCTGAACTTTGTGACAATTGTAGCTTTGAGCAAGTTGCCTACCTACTTCTAAATAAAGACTTACCAAACGATAGTGAGCTTAAGGAATTCATAGAAACTGAGAAAGCACATAGAGAAATCCCAATAGAGTTACTAAACTCAATAAAATTATACCCTAAAGATGCACATCCAATGGACGCCGTTCGAACAGCCATAAGCTTTCTAGGTATGCAAAGTGAGTTTTTAAATAGCGATGATAATTACCTTGGCTCAATTAAACTTTTAGCTAAAATGCCAACTATTGTGGCTGCGTGTTCTAGAATAAAAAAAGGTTTAGAACCGATTGCTCCAAACAAAGATCTATCCCTATCTGAGAACTTCTTTAAAATGTGCCTAGATAAGATACCAGACAAAGAAATAGTTAATGCTTTTGATGGCTCTTTAATTCTATATGCAGAACATGGTTTCAATGCATCCACTTTTGTTGCTAGAAGTACAGTTTCTACACTTTCAGATTTATGTGCTGGAATCACCTCTGCAATTGGAACTCTAAAAGGTCCACTTCACGGTGGAGCAAATGAAGCAGTAATGCACATGCTTAAAGAAGTAGAGAGCTCTAGCGGGCCAGAAGCTTGGCTAATGGATGCTTTAAAAAACAAGAAAAAGATTATGGGCTTTGGACACAGAATTTACCGTCTTGGAGATTCAAGAGTTCCTAGAATGACAAAATACAGAGATAAACTAGCTGAGTTAACTAACAATAAAGACTTAATTGAACTTTCAAATAAACTTGAAGAAACAATGGTTGCTCAAAAAGGAATTTACCCTAATCTAGACTACCCTGCAGGACCTAGTTACTACATGATGGGCTTTGAAATAGAGCTCTTTACTCCAATTTTTGTAATGGCAAGAACTGCTGGATGGTGCGCTCATATACTAGAGCAGTTAGCTAACAACAGATTAGTTAGGCCTACTAGTAAGTACATTGGGGAAGAAGAAAGAAGCGTTTAGGGTAAGAACTCTATACTCTGTGCGAAAATAAAATGAATTTTGATAAACAACATTTATGGCATCCCTACTCTGCTATTCCAGCAGAGCGAGAAAACTTAGAAATCATTTCAGCTCATGGATGCAAGTTTAAATTAAGTGATGGAAGAGAACTAATTGATGGAATGTCCTCATGGTGGACAGCGATTCATGGGTATAATCATCCAGAACTAAATAAAGCAGCAAAAGAGCAAATAGATAAGTTTTCTCATGTTATGTTTGGAGGACTAACTCATCAGCCAGCAATTGAATTAGGAAAAGCATTATTAAAGCTACTACCTAAAGACCTGGATAAAATATTCTACTGCGATTCAGGTTCTATCTCCATTGAAGTAGCTATGAAGATGGCTATTCAATACTGGAACAACTTAGGACAAGACCAGAGGAATAAATTTGTAACCTTTCGTAGTGGTTATCACGGAGATACTCTTCATGCCATGTCAGTTTGTGACCCTGTAAATGGTATGCATTCACTATTTAGTGAATCACTACCTAAGCAGTTGTTCGTAACTAGACCTGAGAAAAAATTCAACCAAAGTATAGTTAACGAAGTTGAAGCTTTACTTAAAAGAGACGATGTCGCTGCTTTTATCTGCGAACCAATAGTTCAAGGCGCAGGAGGAATGAGATTCTACGATATAAAATATCTAGAAGAAATTAAAAAGCTATGCACAAAACATGATGTATTATTAATTTTTGATGAAATTGCAACCGGCTTTGGAAGAACTGGTGAGCTTTTCATCTCAAATAAAATTCAACCCGATATTCTTTGTATCGGAAAAGCATTAACGGCTGGATATCTAACACTAGCAGCAACTATTACCACTGAGAAAGTTAGCAACACAGTTAAAACCTTAATGCATGGCCCAACTTTTATGGCCAATGCTCTCGCCTGCAGTATTGCAAAAGCAAGCATTGAACTTCTAGAGAAAAGTAACTGGAGAGAGAATGTTAAAAGAATAGAAAAAATCTTATTAACTGAGCTAAAAGAACTAGAGCAAAATAAACTAGTAAAAGAAGTTAGGATACTAGGAGCGATAGGAGTTATTGAACTAGCTGACAACCTTGATATTTCAGCTGATATTTCAGCTAATATCTCAGTTGATGTTTCAAAGCTACAAGAATCAGTAGTATCAAACGGAGTATGGCTAAGACCCTTTAGAAACCTACTCTACACAATGCCCCCTTTCATCATCGAAGACAAAGACTTAAAACAAATCTGCAAAGCTATAAAATCTGCAATTAAGAATTACTAAGGTAGCTTTCTTGCTGAACAAAATGGCATGTATATCCATTAGGGAATCTCTGCAAATAATCTTGATGCTCAGACTCCGCTGGATAGAAAACACTTAAAACTTCCAAGGTAGTAGCGACAGGACTAGACCAAACTCCAGAATCATTTACTAAAGAAATAAAATTCTGCGCTACTTCTTTCTCTGACTCATCTTTATAAAAAATTGCAGATCGATAAGAACTACCGACATCATTCCCCTGCCTATCTTTAGTTGTAGGATTATGAATTCTAAAGAAAAAATCTAGAACTTGCTCATAAGAAACAATGCTATCATCATAAGTAATTTCTATAGCTTCTGCGTGACCTGGGTGCTCACGGTATGTAGGATTTGCATTACTGCCACCAGTATATCCAACTTCAGTATCAACAACTCCGTCAATACTACGAAACAGCTCTTGCATCCCCCAAAAACAACCACCTGCTAAAATAGCTTTCGAGTGCGACATATTATTTAATATTTATTTTGTTAATTTATCTTCTTTTTACAGACGAGACTAAGCCGTTTTCTTTACTTACCGTTAAAGCTCTCATTCCGAGTAGTCTCTTTTCTTGCATCGGAGTTTCAAATTCAACTCTGTAAAATTCTGGGTTCTCTATAACTTGACTAACTTCAGCCCAACCGTAGTTTCTAATTGCAAGATGCTTCTGAGCTAAATGAATTGCTCTTTTTTCAGTTTCAACATTTTCATTCTCCACCACTGTAGAAAGTGGTTCAATATTATTACTAGCACATGAAAATAAAAAAAGTAGAATTAAAATTTTATACATAATTATTTATATAACAGTTAAGATTTATAGTGACTAATACTAAGATGCTAATAAAGCTGATTAAGACTCAGATTCCAAGATAAGCTCCTCAACAAGGTCTATAAGCTTATCTGCTCCTGCTCCTTTTGAAAAAAAAGCATCAGCTCCTAACTCCTCAAAAGCCTTCCCCACCCAACCAGGATCCTCTCCAGTTGTAAGAACTATTGGCACACTGTCGTTTAGACGTTTCAATTCCTTTAAAACATCCAGTCCGTCAATATCAGGTAAAATGACATCTAGGATTACACACGTAAGCCTAGTTTTTTTAAATAGTTCAATGCCTTGTTTACCAGTTTCAGCCTCTAGTACATTAAAACCTGAATCTCCTAGTAAGTCGGAACAAAAAGTTCTTATAAATTCCGAGTCATCAATTACGAGTACTCTCTTTGGCTCAATGCTCAATGCATTGCCTCTTTTCGTCTCTTAGCTTCGAGTGGATCAGTAACAGACTGCTTTACCCAAACTGCAGCTTCTTTTGTTGAGAAGCCTTCTTTTTGCCAGCGCATGGCTTCAGACGGAAAATTAAATATTTTCATCCACCTAGATGCTTTTTCTGCCTCTTTAAACCCGGCAATTCTACATTGAATTGCTTCTTGTGGAGAAAAATACTTTGACCAAACTTTTGCTTCTTCCAAATCATAGTCTGCTTTATGCCAACGACTTGCATCTTTCGCATTAAAGTTCCCCTTCTTCCAATCAAGAGCAACGCTTGGTTCTATTTCAGCATAAATCCAAGTTTCTAAATCTTCTTCGCTAAAACCAGCATCAATCCAACTCTGTTTAGTGTGTATAGATTTTTTCTTTTTAGGTCTTAAGCTATCTCCGATAATAGACTTAACTAAAGAAATAAGTGGTTCTATTTTTGCAGCCTGTTGCTTACTATTTGTCATATTATCTCTAGCTTTAATTAAAAGCTCTAGAGATTCTTTATACTTTCCTAAATAAGCATTTATTAAACCAAGCATAAAAACAGCAAAGGGAATTAAAGTTGTTTTGTTCGACTCTGCTTGCCAATGTTTCAAAGCCTTATCTAGTCCTTTAAAATCAAACCAATACTGCGGGCTTAAACCAATTTGAAAAAGTAGTTTACTAAACGAAGAATAAGCACTGCTAGACTCTAAGCTACCTTCTTTAAAAGCATTTGCTAAAAAACCTAGGTCTTTCTCAAAATAACCATGCTCAACAGATTCACTTTGGCGATCTTTAATGAAGTTATGTAAAGGTTGATAGCCTATAAAAGCTTGATTATCCTTAGCGTAGAGACTACCCCAGCTATTTATTGCCTGCTCGTATTCTTTTTCATACCAGATATCAAGCACATGAATTGCTTCTTCGTATGTTTTTAAGTATTCTTCCATTTCCATTAAATACCACAGTATTATGACCCAAGAAACACTAACTCCCCAACAAGAAAAGATAAGAAAATCAATGCTAAATAGCTATAAGGAATTAGCAGTTGGTGATGGAAATTTAGTATCCTTATTTGCTTTTGAATTCTACGAGACTTTCATCTCTAATATTGGTGGCTTTATAGGCTACGGCTTAAGGTATTTATATTTAAAGTTAGTATTAAAAAGTTTTGGGCTTAAAAATGTAGTTGGAAAAGGCTTTAGATTTAAAATGGGAAAGTCTATTGAAATAGCAAACTCTTGTATTTTCGATGACAATGTTTTTCTAGATGCTAGAGATATAAAAGAAGATAGCGATACTAAAGCAAGCAAAGCTAGTATTAAAATTGCGAATAAATGCTTCATAGGTCGAAACACACTGATTGCAGCAAAAGGTGCGAGTATAGAGTTAGCTTCAGGCACTAATATTAGTTCAGATTGTAGAATAGCAAGTCAAAGTAAAATTTCAATTGGAGAAAACACTTTAATTGCTGCTTATTGCTACATTGGACCTGGAAATCATGCAGTTAAAAAAGATGGTAGCTTAGATATCTCCTCTGGGATGATTAACAAAGGTGGTGTTAACATTGGGAAGAATGTCTGGATTGGCACCAAGGTAACCATCCTAGATGGAGTAACAATAGGAGATAATGCAATTATTGGTGCGTACTCTTTAGTTAACAAAGATGTTCCTAGTGGAGCAAAAGTAGCCGGCATACCCTCGAGAGCAATTTCTTAAACTAAGTCAACTATATAGGACATTAGATAAGAGTCAAAAAACAAGCATAGAATGAACCTAGAAATAAAAACTAAAAATATCCATAAGAACGATGACGACAATAATAACAGTAATAACAACAACGCGATTATTCGTGCGAACTTTAATCAAGCTAAAGACTCACAGAACTCGCCGCTACTAAACTCTCCTCTCGTAATTATAATACATGGATTCAAAGGCTTTAAAGATTGGGGATTCTTTCCATTTCTATCTGCCGAACTTAATAAAAAGAGAATTTCAACCCTACAAATCAATTTTTCTCATAACGGCGTAGGGAAAAACCTTTTTAACTTCGATCAACTAGACAAGTTTAAAGACAACAGTTTTTCTCAAGAAGCTTATGAAATTGAACAAATATTTAACTATATAGTTCAAGACCCTGACAATACTTTTCAGAATGTAGACAAGAAAAGAATATCTCTTTTAGGACATAGTAGAGGAGCATACTCTACTATTGTAGCTGGCAGTAGAGTAACGATTGAAAAAGCTATTACTCTTGCTGGAATCTCTTCACTACCTGATATTTCCCCTGAGCAAGAAGCTAAATGGAGAGAAGATGGACAACATTTAATTGAAAATTCAAGAACAAATCAAATGATGCCTCTAGGATTAAACTTATTAGAAGATATTCTGAGTAAAAAAGAGTTTTTTAATCAAAGTATGAAAAACTTTAGTAAACCCTTACTTATAATTCACGGAGATAAAGACCCAACAGTACCGCTAGAGTCAGCTCTAAAATTAAACAAAACTGTGAAAGGTTCTACTTTAGAAACAATTGAGAACGCAAATCATGTTTTTAACGTAAGACACCCTTTTAAAAACTCAAGTCCAGAACTAGACCGAGCAATTAAGAGGGTGATTAGTTTTTTAACCTAAGATTAAGTAATTAAATCTTTTTAATCTTTTTTGTTAACCTATCCATAAATGAGAAAGACTTTACTTCCTTATCCATAAAGTCCATTGGAACTTCTTTAAGTAGCCACTTAGGTAAAAACTTTCTAATTGGATACAATATATAAGAAAATTTTTGTCTCTTTTCGATAACATTATTTAAGGCTCTTAATTTCTGAGACTCACTAAGTTGGTTACTGTTCTCTAATTTACTAATAGCATCAGCTAATTTATCGTCTTCATACTTAGAGTTAACTAGTTTAACATCTCCATTCTCAGCCATAGTTAATGCTTCCATAACCATGCTTTCTGTTATTTTTGCGTTATTACCAAGTGATATGTAACTCATAAATTCTCCTTTTTCTATTACTTCTTCTATTACATTGCGTAGAGTTAATATCGCTCAATTTTAGAATATCTTTATAAATCAAAGCTACATATTAACTCTTACTTATAACTATCTGTAAGTAGCAGTATGAATCTGGTTGTATTGATTTTAAATAAACTTACAGATACATTACTTTTCATGATTATTAGACCAAGAAGATTGAGAATTAATAGCAATATTAGAGCCTTAGTAGCTGAAACTCAGCTATCTCTAAGCGACTTAGTTTGCCCTATCTTTGTAAAAGAAGATTTAGATAAAAAAGTTGAAATATCTTCTATGCCTGGTCAATATCAACTTGGGCTAAAAGACTTAGAGCTAGAGATAAAAGAACTACAGTCTCTTGGAATTAAATCGGTTCTACTTTTTGGCATCCCTAAACATAAAGATGAAAAAGGAAGTGAGAACTATAATCCTCAAGGCATAATACCTAGTGCTATTAAAGTAATTAAAAACATAGCTCCTGAAATGATTGTTATCTCTGATATGTGCTTTTGTGAATACACATCACATGGTCATTGCGGATTAGTAAATACTGAGAATAAAAGGCTACCTAAAGGCTATTTACTAAACGATGAAAGTTTAGAGTTATTAGCAAAAGCAAGCGTAATTCACGCTCAAGCTGGGGCAGATATAATTGCACCATCTGGAATGATTGATGGTATGATTTTAGCTTTGAGAAATGAACTAGATAAAAACAATTTCGAGAATACTATTTTAATGAGCTACGCTGCAAAATACTCCAGCGCTTTTTACGGACCATTTAGAGACGCCGCTGAGGGTTGTCCAGAATTTGGAGACCGTAGTCAATATCAAATGGACATTAAAAATGGAGATGAAGCTCTAAAAGAAGTTGAGCTAGACATTGAAGAAGGCGCTGACATTATCATGGTTAAGCCTGCACTAGCTTACCTAGATGTTATAGCTAGAATAAAAGATAACTTTAATACTCCTATTGCTGCATACAATGTAAGTGGAGAATACTCTATGCTACACGCCGCGGCGAAACACGGATGGCTAGACTTAGAGAAGACTATGCTTGAGTCTGTTACTTCAATTAAAAGAGCTGGCGCAAAAATTATCACGACTTACTTTGCTAAAGACCTAGCTAAGAAACTGGGCTAAAAAACTTACATAAGTAATCTAATTTGCTTCTAAGCAAGAAAATAGCACACCTATTTGATGCTTAAATACGAAAATCTAAAACCATATCAACAAAACTGTCATCTAAGTTTTCAGACCTGCTGTACCAAGCTGTAATTATAAATTTCTTAATAAAGTAAATAAAGATGAAGATACTATTATTCATATTAGTAGTTTTAGTTGAGGTAAGCTTAGCAGACGAAGTAGCAGTTTCATGCAATGATGCCAACGGCAATGCGACGAATGACCCTGCGATATGTGGAGCAACAGATGTTGCAACAGCAAGTGGCCTTAACTCGATTGCAGTTGGTGATACTGCGAACGCAAGTGGTCCTAACACCATCGCAGTTGGTAGTATATCAGAAGCTATAGGCAACAGTGCAATTGCAATCGGAGCAAGTTCTGATTCTAACACAACAACTGGAATTCAAGGTATTGCTATCGGTGTAGCTGCTGAAGCTGATAATAATTTTGCTGTTGCTGTTGGGTCAGGTGCAGACTCTACAGGAAATCAGTCTATCGCAATTGGTTTTACTGCCGAAGCTGAAAATACACAATCAATTGCAATTGGTAGTGTTGCTGATGCAAACACAATTCTTGGAGTTCAAGGAATTGCTATTGGAGCATCTTCACAGGCTGAAAATAGTAACGCAATTGCTATAGGCTCAAGCTCAGATTCAATCGGTAGCCAGTCAATTGCAATTGGTTTAGCTGCAGAAGCAGAGAATACGCAATCAATTGCAGTAGGAACGAGCTCTGATGCAAATGTTACTGCTGGAATTAGAGGAATTGCAATTGGATCAGTTTCACAGGCAGAACAAAACGATTCTATAGCAATTGGAACTCAAACTGACTCAATCGGTCTTCAATCAATTGCTATAGGTGTAAGCGCAGAAGCTGAGAATACTCAATCAATTGCTATTGGAGCTTCAGCGGATGCAAACAAAACTTTAGGAACTCAAGGAATCGCTATTGGAGCTTCAGCAATTACTAATGCAGATGATGCAATAGCAATTGGAACTGGCGCTGATTCACTTGGAGCCCAATCAATAGCAATTGGAGAAGGCTCTCAAGCAAATGAAAACGCTGGAGACTCTGCAATTGCGATTGGAGATGGAGCTGAAGCTGAGAATACAGAATCAATTGCAATTGGTGACCGCGCAGATGCTAACAAAGTAGCTGGGACTCAAGGGATTGCAATCGGGACACTTTCAATAGCTGAACAAGAAGATGCTATTGCAATTGGAACTGGAGCTGATGGACTTGGAGCTCAATCAATAGCCATTGGGGAGAACGCACAAGCGAACCAAAATGCTGGAGACTCTGCAATTGCAATTGGAGATGGAGCAGAAGCTGAGAACACCCAGGCTATTGCTATTGGAGATTTAGCAGATGCTAACAAAATAGCTGGAACTCAAGGAATTGCAATTGGGACATCTACTCAAGCTGAACAAGAAGATGCTATCGCAATTGGAACTGGAGCAGACGGACTTGGTGCTCAATCAGTTGCAATTGGAGAA
>JALZVK010000317.1 GCA_023301005.1 Saprospiraceae bacterium
TAACAAACTATTTACAAACTCTTCATATACTTTCCATAATACCAAACCGTTGGCGCTAAATCTCTACGTTGGTTTTTACCATATTCATAACCTAGTAATTCAATAAATCCATCCTTTACCGTCTCTTGAAAATAGAATGTTTTTTCATTCCCCTTTGGGTTGTTTTTCCAAATGATAGTTGTAGCATCTCTGACCGTACCTTCGAGAACAGTAGGTTTAGCTATTTTTTTAGTCAATCGAAATAACTTTCCATCTTGCACCTTATTTACGATAGTTTCTACTTCCGTTTTTTTATTACGAGGTTGGTATTTATAGCTATCACATTTTTGAAAATAAGGAGATTGAGAAGTATAAGTTTGAGTAATCTCTTCATTATTCATCAAGGTCAAACCAGACTTAGTAACGTAATCTAATTTTAGATTTTCTAAATCAATACTCTCTCCAAAAAGAGGATCAGGATCTTTTATAACAATCAAATTACCTTTCCATTCTCCTTCTAATTTTTTAAATACATCGGCGAAGGTTTTATCATTCGCGGACTCTATCGGGAAGTTTTCCATATCCTCAATTGCTACTTGCGCATCTTGACAAGTCCATAATGTAATTGAAATAAAAGTGATGATTAATAATGGAAATATTTTGTTCATAGTAAAAAACATTGTTTAATTTTTTTTAAATCTGAAAACGAAAAAGTAACCGCCAACGTCAGTTGGCAAGTTGTTCTAAAGTCAGACTCAATAATTACTTTTCTAATATAATAACATCTTGAAAATCTTCACAATTTTCCTTTTTCCTATTTGCCCAAAAACCATAAAGTTTATTTTTTACATTTAATTTTTTTTGGGAAAATAGCTCTATCAAATAGTCTTCTTCAAAAGCTACATTAGCACCTTTTACTTTTTCATCCATCAAACTATAATGACCTTTATGATAAGGAAAATTAAAATTTTCGTTAGTAGAAATAAATGCTTTGGAATGTTTATTTAAAATAAAAAAAGTAACAAAACACTTTCCTCCTTTTTTTAAAACTCGATGAATTTCTCCTAAATAATTTTCAACTTCCTCAGGTAACATATGAGTGAATACCGATGTCAAAACGATACAATCAAAACTATTATCTTCGTAAGGAAAAACAAAATCCGCAGCATCATTTCCAGTTTCTCTATACAAATCATTTTTGAGTGGAATGTATAAAAAATTGAAATTAGGAAATCGAGGCGTTACTCTTTTTTTACACCAATTGATTCCCGTATCGATAACATCGAAACCATCATAACTTCCATTCTCATTAAGGTATTCCGTCAAAGGAATTGCGACTCGACCTATTCCACATCCAATATCCAAAACAGCATGTTCAGGTTGTAATTGGCAATGTACTTTCAAAGAATTTACTAACTTGTTGCCTATTGATATAAAGTCGCCAGCACCTGTAAATATTAGCCCTTTGGGTGGAACTAAGTCATTTTTTTTATTCATTCCACTCCAAATATCTTGAGGCAGATAGACTAATCTTCGAACTGTAAATCGAAGAGACGCAGGTAAGGAATAATATATTTTTCTTAAATTCATTAATTGTTTTTCTATAAATTCTATTAGCTTTTAAGTACTAGGTCATAAATATATTTAGAATTATGGGGAGATTATTTTTTCGCTAGTTTTTTCAAAAAAATCTTTGCATAGCCTAGTTACGGAAATATTTTTTTGAGAAATCTAGTGGAAAAATAAGCCGCCATAAACTAAAGATATTTGTGTCCTAGTACTTGTAAGCAATCTAAAATCATATTCATCACGAAGGTATTTAAAATTTTTATGAAAAAGTATACCCTATATTTTGTATTTCTATGTTTCATTTTGACATCATGTAAAAATGAAGGAACAACCTATCATTATTTTTTTACTGGACATTGTTACGAGTGGAATGCACCTAATTGGGGGCGACCTGATTATCGTTTAGAAAAAATGCAATTAGATACTTTCGACCAAATTTGGTTAGGTGGCGACTTGGTAGAAAATATGTTTCATCATCCTGATAATCTAAATTTTGTAGATACTTTTTTTAATATAAATTCATCGACGACACATTGGGCAGTAGGTAATCATGATGTACTGAATCAAGCAGCGGATTTTTCAAAAATAGAAAAAAAGACTCAACGAAAAACTTTTTATTCGACATATTTTGATGGTATAACTTTGGCAGTTTTAAATACTACAGAATTTGGCGATCCTAACTATTTTCATAAACCTCATGAGTGCGAAGCACTTGATGGTCAATTGAAAATGATTGTTGCGATTGCCGATACCATTCAGACTTCTTCGCATTTGGTGATTCTCCATCATCATGCTTTATTGACCAATGAGTTGACCAATGACTCTATTAATGTTCAAAAGATTTTCAATTATTATGCTCCGACTTTTAATATTGGTTGTGAGGAAAGAGGAACTTTTACGGAATTGATTTATCCTCGATTAGTGGAAATTCAAAAGAAAGGAACTCAAGTAATTTTGATAGGAGGTGATACAGGACAACAAGTAAAATCATTTGAATATCAAACTGACCAAGGCATCATTTTTTTAGGTTCAGGACTCAATAACTCTGCGGGGACTGAAGGAATGCCTCATTACTTCAATCCAGCACCTGATCAAGTTTTGATTTTTAAACATCAACCAAATGAAAGGAAATTGGAATGGGAGTTTAGGGAGTTGTGAGGGAACGGTTGACGGTGGACGGTCGTTTTGCTTGTCGGTTGTTGGTACTCGATTTTGTTTTTAGTATTTTTTTTCTCTGTGCAACTCTGTGAAGTAGTCTTCTAACTTGGCTATATCACAGAGTCCCACAGAGGAAGAATTCACAGAGTTCCACAGAGGTCTTCAATTCTTAAATAACAAAGTCGAGTACCGACCACCGTCAAGCGCAGCGACCGACAACCGACTACCGAAAAAAAACAACCTCTCCACCACCCAACCTTTTCCAACCACCCAACTGTCTTTGCAATTGAAAAGAATCTGATTCGTATTTATAAATATGCCTAACAAAAAAAAATATAATGAACGGAAAACTGTAGAAGGTTGTGTTCGCAACGAACGCCACTTTCAAGAGTTATTGTATCGAGAATATTTCGATACAATGATGCGGATGTGTATGCGATATACAACCGACAAAGACAAAGCTATGCAAATTGTAAATAATGGATTTTTAAGAGTATTTCAGAAGTTACACACTTTTGAATTTAAAGGTTCACTCGAAGGTTGGATTCGTAGAATAGTTTTTCACAGCCTATCCGACTATTTTAAAAAGGAAAAAAAGTATCTCCATTTTATGGTCTTTGAAGAGCGAGACCAATCCTCACAGGAGAAAGCAAATAGTAATTTATATGCTGAGGATATTTTAAAAATGGTAGATACTTTGCCTCCTGCTTCGCAATCTGTTTTTAGATTATATGCGATAGAAGGATATTCTCACAAAGAGATTTCGGAACGAGAAGGAATAAGTGTGGGGACCTCTAAATGGCATCTATCTAATGCTCGGAAAATTTTAAAGAGATTGATAAAAAATAATAATTTGACTCAATATTATGCAGGCTAACGATAACAAATACCAACCCAACGAAAAATTGACCAACGAAGGATGGGATGCTATGCATCATATGCTTGATAAAGAAATGCCCATTGAAAAAAAGAAACGTAGAGGTTTCTTTTGGTTGTTTCTTTATTTAGGAATAGGAATCATTGGGAGTGTTTTGGTTTTTTATCCTAATACACCAATGGGTGATTTAAATAAAAATTTAAATCCGAAAGTGGATAAGAATAGTGCTGTTGTCAATTCTGTAAAAACATCTACAGAGAATTTTGAAATAAAAAAGAACCTCAAAATACAGGATAAAAAAAGTATGAATTTTGAAAATATAAAACCTTTAAAAGCGAATAGTGATAATGAGATAATAGAAAAAACAGTAAAAGGAAAAGTAGAGATTATTGCAAGTGAAAGGAATATAGAAGAAGGCGTTTTTGATTTTAAAAATACAAATAAGAAAAACGAAGTTTTTTATAACAATACAAATACAAAAAACAAAACAGTATCTCAATTTGCTATTGGAACTGTTGAAGAAAGAATTAAAATTGATATTGAAAAACTAGAATCGAATTTTCTGTTGTCACACAAAACGAAAACAACTGAACTTGTTGTAAAAGAAAATGCGACTGCATTTAATAATAAAGAAGATGATGAAATCATAATTCAACCAAGTCGAAAAATAGAATACATCGCTCACGTAGGAGCATTGTTAGATTTTTCAAATGTTAAACAATTGGGAGGATTTGGAGCTTTGGATATTCATTTCCCAATTAACAAAAAGATTGGATTTCGAACTGGATTTGGTTACTCTATTATAAAGAAAAATGTGTTGTATTATTTTAGTGATGTTCAAAGTGCTAGTTTTTTAGATGCTAGTACCACTACATCAAATCAAGTAGTTCTTGTTAATACGAACACTAGTTTTTTATTAGAGGAAATGCACTTTATAGATATTCCTTTTGTTTTGACTTATGAGCATAATAGAAAATTTCAATCACAATTAGGATTTAACTTTGCAAGCTTAGTCAAAGATAAATTAGTAGGAGTTAATAGTGGAGCTTCCATATCACATAATGATCCTGCGTTAGGAATTTATAGTATAGATGATCTTGATTTAAGTGAAGTCTCGTATGATAATTATTTAGAAGAAAATTTTTGGAATGAATTGAATATCAATTCTGTTGTAGGATTGCAATGGAAGTTTAATTCGAAATGGAATTTAGAAATTCAATATCATTATAGATGGTATGATTTATTAAAAGAATTGGATGATGGAGCTTTTGATTTAATAAATGCTGATAATAATGTAGCCAATCAATATTATGTAAATGAAGCACTTTCACCATCGGGAGTAACGGAACTTAGTAACGATAGTTTTTTTAATAACGCATCTAAAAGTTCTATTCGACTTTCGATAGGTTATAAATTTTAAAACTCAATTATATTTACCCGATTATATAGGCTGAATAATCTAAAGATTATTCAGCTTTTTTTTTTGAAATAAATTAGAAGTTTAAATTTTGGTTGAGTTTTTGAATAAACAAGTTACAAGTTACTTCCCACCTTTAAGTAGTGCGTGTCATTTAAATCCAATTTCCTATCTCAACAACCATAACTTATTATTTATAAAAGTGATTTCTTTTTTCTAATCAATCCTCTCACCTTTAGGGAAAAGTGGTCTTTCAAAAGCCACTTTGATGGAAGCAATAATTTCTACAATTTTATTTATTACTCAGTTGAGTTTTGGTATTTGCGATCAAGAACTTCAATTAGATTATTTATCTCATCAAGATTATTTTAATACTTCTTTAGCAGGAGTTGTTCAATCTGATTTTGAATTAGTCGGAGGATTAATTTTTGTCGAAGCTGAGTTGAATGGAGTCACTCAAAAATTCATTTTAGATACTAGATCAGAACATTTAATAATTAATTCTGATGTTCCTACAAGTAGGCGACCTATCGCTGTCATGAAGGCAGTAGGCGGTTCAAAAAAGATATATAAAGCTAAAAATATTGAGTTTGATTGGAATGGAAAGAAAGCTAATCGACAACTTAAATATTCAGTTGATTTAGGAAATATTACTAAAGCAAAAAATAAAGAATTTGCGGGCATGATTGGATATGACCAAGTGAAAAAACAAGAGTTGTTTGTCGACTATAAAAACAAAAAAGTGTTTCTTATTTCAAAAAATAATAAAGACTTTTTTGAACACCATGAAATGGTTGAAAAAATTAGATTTAGAATGGTTGGACATCTTCCTGTTGTAAAAGTGGAAATAGGTAAGAAGAAATATTATTTCGCAATTGATACTGGTGCAGAAGTAAATGTAATTGATAAAAAATTTAGAGGTAAGATTCCCAAAGAGATGATTGTATTAAATTCTACTAAAAAAATTATGAGTGGAAATAACAATGAAATTACAGTTCCAGCAACAACAATTAAATCTATGAAAGTAGGCGATTCAAAATATGAAAATATGGCATTTGCTTTTTCTGATTTATCATTTCTAACACTTGATGGTTTTAAAATAGATGGTCTGTTGGGTTATCCATTTTTAAATCAAGCAAAGTTTTCAATTAACTATAAAAAGAAAAACTTATGTAAGTGGGAATTGAAAACCAAGTATAAAGATTCGCTTCAAGTTGCACTTTATAAGAATAAAGTAAAATTTACAAAATCACTTTTTTATCGTAATCAAAATAATGTTCTTCACCAAGACTAACTAATAAAAAACCACTTCCTTGTTGATTACATTCCGCTTCAATTAATTTAGAAGCCGCTTTAATATTATCTTCATCTAAGTGACTAAAAGGTTCATCTAAAAGCAGAAAATCAAATGGTTGACAAAGAGCTCGAATAATTGCAATTCGTTGACGTTGACCAAAGGAAAGTGTCCCGCAAGGTTTTCTTAACAAAGATTCTACACCTAATTGCTTTGCCATTTCTTTAATTTCAGAAATGGTTTTATGTCCACTCAAATTAGACTTCAATAAAATATTTTCTTCAGCAGTCAGTTGTTCAAATAAACGTAAATCTTGAAAAACAATTGATAACGTATTTTGACGAATGTCAGCTAATTCATCACTTTCGTATTCTTTAATGTTTTTATTTTTCAATAAAACATCACCATCAAAATCTTTTCGTAAACCATAAATACAATGGAGTAGGGTAGACTTCCCTTTTCCCGAAGGGGCAAGGATTAAGTATTTTTTTCCTTTTTCAAATTCTAGTTTTTTATTCCAAATTTGAGTATCAGGATTGACACCTTGTTCTTTGAGTGGATAAGGGTGAAGATTTTGGAGGTTAATCATTTTTATTTTTTTTGTTCTTTGGCAAGAACTTATTTTTATTGGAAAAATTAAAATTTTATCCATCAAAATCATTTCAATTTTTAAAATGATTTTGATGGATAGAATTTATAAAACTATTACATGCTTGACTTATAATTTTCATTAGCCCATTGCATAAGAGCTTTAAGACTATTAATGCTTTTGTCTTTCATTTCAACTTTTATAAGCGCATCATCTCTATCAAAACTTAATACACCATCATTCATAGCATCTAAGTTCATACCTTGGTTTTCTATATATTTTCCAATAGTTTGGAAATTGACAAATGCTCCAAGGATATTATCAGAAATGATATTTTTCACTTTACTATCCACTAAGGTACTTTTAGACCACGCTCCAGATTTGATTTTTCCAATAGAAGTATTTCCATCACCTATGAAAACCATATCACCTGAAATATAGATTTGAGGATTTGCTCCAAAACCATCATTAGAATTCGCTCCGATTAAATTATAAAGATTTTCCTCCGTACTCGAAACCATACTATATTCTTTCCCTAAATCTAAAATCTGTTTGAAATAATCCATGTCTTTAATCTTAGTAGCGATAAGCATATTAGGATTTATTTCTCCATCAACTTTATAACCACTTACTAATAAATCTCCATCAAAAGTATTGGCAAGACCCTCGACAGTAAGACCATATTGTTTGAGCATACTATTACCCATTCCAGCCATTCCTTTCTTCTCCAAAATCATTTTAACTCCTTTTATATCCAAACCTGCTGAAACTGCATAAACTAGATTTTCGGCAGGAAGATATTTTGAGAAATCAGTATTGACATCATCTTTAAAAATATGACGAAACTCATCAGCTAATTTTTCATTTATGCTATAATTAGACTCTGAAATGATTTCACCTTTTTCAAAATTAAAATAGCTGTGTGCATAATTATCTTTCAACATATCTGGAGAAAATCCAGCCATCGCCATTTGCATACTCATTCCACCTTCTGCAGCAGATTCAGCCATAGAATTAGAACCAAACCAACTGACCATATCAGCATCTTTAGAAAAACACTTTTTCAAATCTTCATTATTTGCAACAGAAGTTTCTGGAGTTGTGTTATAAATTTTTGCAACACTTTCTTTAAGATCAACACCTCGACCTGAAGTCATTCCGAAAACTGCTATATTATCATTCCATGAAATTATACCACTTCTATTAGGTTGGGAATATTGAAAACCATCACCGGATTTTAAATCTGCATTTCCTTCTGAGGTAAGTAATGCTTCGAATGCAGACTTGTCTTTTAAGCTAGTAACTACAGCAGTAAATCCTTTATCAGGATCAATATTCATTTCTTGCGTCATGTAAATATTTGCATCTAAATCAATACCTGACTTATAAGGGTCATTTAATACTGCAACGATACCCGGATTTCCCATAGAAGCTTCTTTAACCATATCTTTGTAAAAAGACATTTTTTGAACTTCAGCAAAATCAGCTTTGTCCATTAATTTTTTCAAATTTAAAGAAGTAACAGAAGAAGAAGTTGAAGGAATATTTGCAATTGCATCATCTGCAAAAGCAGTACTACTATTTTGACATGATGAACTAAAAAGTCCAATAGCGATGAGAAGAAGAAAGAGAATTCTCTGGAATTTCATTATTAAAAATTTAGTGATTAAAAATAGATATTTAAAATATGCTGTAAGGTAAAAGTAGGATAGGTAAGAAATTGATATTTCCTACGAAGATAATATAAATATAGACGAAGATAACTAGTTAGACACAATTTAATGATGTTTTGAAGAACATCTTTTTTTTACTATGTTCCTTTAAAAAATCCATATGTAGCGAAGGCTATGTATGGATTTTTTAAAAGAAATATAGAAGCAAAATATTTAGCTACGTTTAGCTCTTTCCCAAAGCACAGATTGCTTTCCACCTATAGCTCTAAAGAAGCCTTTGTACATAGCATAATTCATTACACAAAAATAATAAGGAACAAAGAATGCTTTGAACTTAAGTTTTCTTTTTTCTAAAAAATAGCCAAGTAATGCTGATGCATAAAATAAGATTTGGGCAGCCAACATGAATTGGAAAAATCCAATTCCTTTTTGAGCTAAAATAATATTTATAATTAATAATATAGGTAAAGAAAGAGGAGCTAACGTCCATCTTAATACCCGATGAGAAATATATTGAAAAGTAAGTATCGGATTTTTGAAAGGTAATAACATTGGAGCTAATCTACCTATTGCTTGAATTCCTCCTGCGGCAATTCTAATTTTTCTTTTGAGTTCTTCTTTTACAGAAGCAGAAGCAGTCTCTACAGCTCTTGCTTCAGGTTCATAAACTACTTTGTAACCACTATCAGCAATTTTCATTGTCATTACAAAATCCTCAATAATCGTATCAGAAGGTACAGGATTAAATAAGTTCGTTCTTACAGAAAATAATTCACCTGCAGCTCCAACGACAGAGTAAAATTCGGAGTCCCATTTTTTTAAAGTACTTTCATACTTCCAATAGAAACCTTCACCTGCTTCATTAGCAGCACCTTTCTGATCTAATGAAATTCTTTTTTCACCTGCAACAGCTCCTACTTTCTCATCTTTATAATGTCGCACTATATTTTTTATAGCGTCAGGATTTACAAAAGTATTAGCATCTGAATATATTACGATTGGAGTTTTTACAAATTCCATGACTCTTTCTACTGCAGCGATTTTTCCTCTTCGTTCAGGTTGATGAAAAAGTTCAAGATGAAAACCATTAGGAGTAGGGAAGTTCTTTACAACATCAGGAGTACTATCATTAGAACCATCAGTAACAAAAAAGTATTTGATTTTATCTTTAGGATAATCAAACTCGAAAGAGTTTTGAATTTTTTTACCTATCCAATCTTCTTCATTAAAGGCAGCGACCATATATGTAACTTCAGGAAGGAAGTTAGGATCATATTCCTTTTTATGACTGTTGGAAAAGATTCTTTTTATTCTGATTAAAATAAATAACAAAATGCCATATCCAACGTATGCATAGAATACTATAAATAAGCAAAAGAAAAATATGAATTTTAATGTGACGATTGACATATAAGTAAGTCTATATTTTTTGAAAGCAATTATATTATAAAATAGCTTTTCGGAAAGTTCGCAAAAGTACTTTTTTTAACGGCAAATTTCTCACCATTTTTGGTGAAATATAATCTTAAAAAAATCTTAAGAATTATATTTGATAGAATGAATTTGCAAAATCGAATTTTTATTTTATTTTTGTAACATCAAATATAAAATAATATTTATATGTTAACTGTGTTTTTTTAGAAAAAATATATATAGAAAAAAATAAATATTTATTATTTTCTTTTGATAATCGACAATTAGTAGTTAATTTTAAGAAGTCAAGGGTAAACAATAAAGTAGTTGATACATATATTTAAATATAGTCAATTATTATTTACCCAAAAATAAATATATGTTTTGTCAGAATTTACTCTTAAATTTGTATTTCCTGCAAAATTATAAACTAATTTTCTACAATTTTTTTAGAAACATCAAATTTCCTTTTCCAAAACCATAAGAAAAGTCATATTTTATTTTAGTCCATCCCAATGACTTTTTCACTTAGTTTCGATTTTATCGAATTTAAGAGAATTCCAAAACCACTTATTTGACATGTATTGGATTTTGTTATTATTACATTAATCCATGCTATTATTCCTAAAAGATATTTAGGTCTTTTAAGTTCAATTTTGTACTTAAAAAGCTTTTATATTTTTGGATTAACTTTTTAATTATTAATTGTGAAAGAACGAATATTAATTATTGAAGATCACAAGTCATTGAGAATTCTTTTAGATAATTTTTTGAATAAAAATTATGAAGTAAAAACAGTTACTAATGGTTATGAAGCCTTATCTTATTTAGATAAAGGAGTTATTCCAGATGCAATTGTTCTTGACATAAATATGCCCGAATTGTGTGGATATGATTTTTTAAAAAATATTAGGAATAGCGGTTTTTTTCAACATATACCTGTAATTATCGTCTCCTCTGAAGAAGATGGAAAGGTTATAGAAAGATGCCTTGATTTAGGAATCAATGGATATCTTAAAAAACCTTTTAACCCTAACGAGTTACTATCTAAGATTACTACAATTTTAACAACAAATAAGAAACCTGAATTTCAATAGTGTATCAAAATATAAACCCCTTTTGATCCAAATGAATCTTATTTAATTACAACAACCTAAAAGTTCTTTAGTGAAAGAAAGAACATAAAATCTTATGATGAACTTACATTCGACTGAATTTGAATCTCAATCTGTAATTGTTTTGCAATCCAAAACAAAACCTTCTCATGTTTCTCAAGAAGAACAAATTATTCCTGTAACTCCATCAAAACTATTATATTTAATTGGTTTTGAGGATGAATTTGTATCTAATGTATTACTTGAAAATGAAGGTAACTCTTACGAAATTGTTCAGAAACATCAATTGAACGAAATTACTATTAGTAACCTAATCGAGCTGAAAAATGATGATGAACCTGACTTTGCTTTAATTTGTGATTTGCAAATTTTAAGAAAAAATAAGTTTCAATTTCTAACAGACTTTAGAAAAGAGGCAATATTGAAAAATGTACCTTTTATTGTTATCAATAGAACATCTACTCCTATAGATGTTAACTATGCTTTAAGTAATGGAATTGATGATTGTTATTCTTTGCCTATTAAATGGGAGAATATTTTAACAAGAATTGAATTTTTATTGAACAATAGAAAAGTACTTCAGCAGATTCAAAAAGTTGAAAATTCAACTTATAAAGTCCCTTTAGGAAAAAGAATGTTTGATGTAGCTGTGGCTTTAGGTGTACTTTTATTTTTGAGTCCAGTCTTAACATTGATAGCTATATTAATAAAATTAGAATCTAAAGGACCTATTTTATATAGCTCAAAAAGAGCAGGAACTAATTATAAGATTTTTGATTTTCTAAAATTCAGATCTATGGTTGTAGATGCTGATAAAAAATTAGAAGCTTTATCCCACCTTAATCAATATGACAAAAATCAGAAAGGTCCTTCTTTTACAAAAATTGCCAATGATCCTCGTGTAACTAGAATTGGAAAGTTTATCAGAAAAACTAGTTTAGATGAATTACCGCAATTAATCAATGTATTAAAGGGTGATATGTCTATTATTGGAAATCGTCCATTACCACTTTATGAGGCAGAGCAGTTAACTACTGATGAGAATTCTCGTAGATTTATTGCGCCAGCGGGTTTGACTGGATTGTGGCAAGTATCGAAGAGAGGTAAGAAAGATATGTCTGTTCAAGAAAGAATTGATTTAGATGTTGAATATGCTTTGAAACATTCTTTTTTAATGGACGTTAAAATTGTAGTAAAAACTTTACCTGCTATGATTCAAGAAGAATCAGTATAGAGAAAGAATAAAAAAAGAGTTTCTGCGGAAATATTATGACTGGCGAGCATCCCAAAGTATCGATAATAACTGTAAATTATAATCAAATTCAAGTAACAACGGAGTTACTTGACTCTCTAAGGAGAATCTCTTTTCGAGATTTTGAAGTAATAATTGTTGATAATGGCTCTCGTGAAGATTCGACTAATTTAATTACAACTAATTACCCAGAGGCAAACTATATTTTTAGTAAAGAAAATTTAGGCTTCTCTGGCGGAAATAACATCGGTATTCGTGCAAGTAAAGGCGATTACCTCTTCTTTATAAATAACGATGCTGAAGTAACTGAAGGTAGCATCGATACTCTCCTGAAATTGTTCAACATAATACCTAATTTAGGAATCGTAAGTCCTCAAATTTGTTACGATCCAAAGATGACTAATAATCAGAATATTATTCAATATGCTGGTGCTACGCATTGTCATCCTTTTACTGCTAGAAATGAAATTCTAGGAGAGAAAGAATTGGATAAAGGTCAGTATGAAACGGCTAAAGAAACTGCTTATGTTCATGGTGCTGCTATGATGACTTCAAGAGAAGTGATTGATAAAGTAGGAGGTATGCCTGAGGAGTTCTTCTTATATTATGAAGAATTGGATTGGAGCGAACAGATTCGTAATGCAGGATATAAAGTTTATGTAGAACCTAATGCTTTGATTTACCATAAAGAATCACTTGCCGTAGGTAAGAATAGTACATTAAAAACTTATTACCATACTCGTAACCGTATTTTCTTTGTTAGAAGAAATCGGAACTTGGGACAAATTATCATATTTTATTTATTTTTGTTTTTTTTCACCATTCCTAAAAACACATTAATGTTTATTAAAAATGGAGAATGGGAACATATTAAAGCATTTTATAAAGGTGTATGGTGGAATCTTGCAGGGAATAATGGTTAACCTAAAAATCTATTTTCTTCGAAAATTTTTAAGATAAAAAATGAGCATTCTAATTAGTATTTATATTGTTATAAGTTGTGTATTGATTTTCTTTCTAGTGTTTCCTTTCACTACTATCTTTCTATCGCTTTTTTCTAGTGAGAAAATAAAAGATAAAGAGGAACTAGGAGATGCTTATAAAGAGTACGATTACGGTTGTATTATTACAGCTTATAAAAATGCAGAAATTGCAAAACCATTAATAGCTTCTTTGCTTAAGCAACCTTTTCCAAATTTTCATATTTATTTAGTTGCTGACGAATGTGATGTTTCTGATTTCAATTTATCGGATGATAAATTGACGGTTTTAAATCCTCAGCCTTCTTTAAGATTAAAAGCTAAGAGTATCATTCATGCTATGGAAAATTATGTAAGGAAGCATGATTATACTGTCGTTTTTGATGCTGATAATTTATGTCATCCTGATTTTTTATTAGAGATAAATAAGTATGCAAGTAATGGTCATCAAGCCATTCAAGGTCAACGTACTGCGAAAAATTTAGATACTGTTTACGCTTGTGCTGATGCAACAGGTGAGTTTTATAAAAATTATATTGATAGATATGTACCTTATATGTTGGGTTCTTCAACTGTGATTTCAGGATCTGGAATGGCGGTAGAGACTGACTTGTATGCAGCATATTTGGCAAGTCCTGAAATTGAACAAGGAAAAACTCAATGGAAGAAAATGCTTCAAGAGGATAAGATTTTACAAAATAATTTACTCTATAAAAATGAGAAAATTGTTTACGCTTGGGATGCTATCGTATATGATGAAAAAGTAGTGAGTGGTGAACAAGTCGAAACTCAAAGAAGCCGTTGGCTTTTTTCATATTTTCAAAATTTACCAAACTCATCTGGATTAATCTTAAAAGGTTTGTTTGGTTTAAGTTGGAATCAATTATTATTTGGATTGGTAACGATTGCACCACCTTTGTTTATATTATTGTTTGTTTCTATGGGAATGGCAGTTTTAGGCTTTTTCTTATCAATGAAAACTGCGTTAGCATTAATCATTTCTTTAGCGATATTTAGTTTTACAATTTTATGGACCTTGTATCTTTCTAAAGTTCCGAAGCAAGTGTGGTCAGCAATCTGGGGATTGCCTTTATTTGTTTTAAAACAAGTAACCGCTTTATTTAAAATGGGCAATCCAAATAAAAACTTCAAACATTCGGAACATACAAGAAAGGTTTCAATTGATGATGTTTTGAAAAAGGACAAATAGCGAATGACTTTAGTCATTCGAATATCTATACTACAGACTAAGGTCTGTATTTTTTGCAGTCATATATAAAATAGACTTGTTACCCTTTAAAAATCACTTCTATGAAAACATATTTTTCCGCTATTTTTCCTAAAAAAATCATTCAATAGAAGGACTATTCAATGATTTTTTTAGAAAAACTATCAAAAAAATCTGAATTTCAGAGAAGCAATTTAAAAAGGTAACAAGTCTAATGAAAAACAGTACATTCTATTTATCTCTCCTGTTCAACATACTTTTCATTTGTGGGTTTTTCTTTATTGTACAGAAGCTTGGTGGTTTCTCGTACCTCTTAGCTAAAATGAGAACAAACAATTTAGCAGGTATTTACGAGCATCGTAAAAATCACCTTAATAATTTAACTATGTCTTCTGATGCAATTGTAATGTTAGGAAATAGTATCACTCAAAGTTGTGAATGGAGTGAATTACTAGAAAATTCTAATGTTGTAAATAGAGGTATAGCTGGAGATATGACGGGAGGAATGTTACAACGATTAGATGATATTACTAAATATCAACCTTCAAAAATATTTTTGATGATAGGTGTAAATGATATTAGTGTTCTTTCAAAAGAAAAGATAATCGAGAATTATAAATCCATTGTTAATAAAATTGTGGAAAAAAGTCCTTCATCAAAATTGTACCTTCAAAGCATTTTACCCGTAAACAATGAAGTAAGAAATAGTGGAAAGAGCAATTCAGATATTATAGAATTGAATAATAAAATTCAAGTGATTGCTTCCGATAATGGATTGGTTTATGTTAATTTGCATCCGTTATTTTTAGATGAAGAGGGAAGGTTGGATACTGAATTGACTCAAGATGGAATCCACTTAGACATGGAAGGATATTTGATTTGGAAAAAAGAGTTACTAAAATATATTGATAAATAAGAGGTCAAAATTATTCATTATAAATGATATTTAATAGTCTTCAATTTTTTGGTTTTATAAGTATTTTCCTTCCATTGTATTTTACATTGAAAGGGAGGGCAAGACTATTGTTGACATTGGCAGGAAGTTATATTTTTTATGGAGTGTGGGATTATCGTTTTCTGTCTTTGATATTTATCTCTACTTGTATTGATTATTTTGTTGGAAAAAAATTAGAACACGAAGAAGATCAACCCACTCGAAAAAGATTGCTACTCATTAGTATGGTTGCCAATCTTGGCTTTCTAGCTTTTTTCAAATATTTTAATTTCTTCGAAGAATCATTCATATCTATGATGAATGATATGGGATTACAAGCACATCCTTCGACTTTAAAAATTATATTACCAGTTGGAATTTCCTTCTATACATTTCAATCAATGAGTTATACCATTGATGTGTATTGGAAAAAAATAAAAGTAGAAAGAGACTTTATTCGCTTTGCTACATTTATTTCTTTTTTCCCACAACTCGTAGCGGGACCGATTGTCAGAGCTAAAGATTTTTTACCTCAATTTCAAAAGGATAGAACATTCTCATGGGATAGATTAATCTCAGGGACAGGGCAAATACTTTGGGGATTCTTTAAGAAAGTAGCTGTAGCAGATTCATTAGCACCTTTTGTTGATCAATGTTTTCAATCGCCTGAAGGATTTTCGTCTATACATTTATTGATAGGAATTATTTTTTATTCTTTCCAAATCTATTGCGATTTCAGCGGTTATTCAGATATCGCAATTGGTTTAGCTAGAGTCATGGGATTTGATTTTCCAGATAATTTCCGAACACCTTATTTCTCTAAAAACTTTAGTGAGTTTTGGCAACGATGGCATATCTCATTATCTAGTTGGTTAAAAGATTATTTATATATTCCTTTAGGAGGAAGTCGAAGTGGAAGTTTTGGTTCTGTGTTTTTTATCGTATTCCCATTATTTATATTGAGTATCATTTGGGCAGGAAGTTGGATGACGGCTTTAGTTTATCTAGGAATTTTAGCAACAGTAAGTTTTGCTACTGCATTTTATATGCGACGTTCAGAGGCGAATAAGGTTAAGGGATTTACCTATATGAATAATATGGTAACGATGCTTTTGGGAGGTCTATGGCATGGATCGAGTTGGGCGTTTTACTTTTGGGGATTTCTTCATGGAACGTATTTGATAGCGCAACGATGGTTTGGAAAACCATTTGGAAAACTAATGACAGGTCTTCGTTTTCCAAAAATAATGCAGCAAGGGATTGATATTGTCATTGTATATTTTTTCACTTGCTTAGCTTGGGTATTTTTCCGAGCTCCTGATTTTGATGTAGCGGCGGTTTATATTCAAGGAATTGCTGCGCTAGATGATCTTTCTTTTGGAAGCATTGTCAATAAGTTTTGGGTGCTTAAAGGTGTCGCACTTATTGGAATGTTATTGTTAGTTGAGATTACAGATTTTAAATTTAATTATAGTCAATTGATTCAAAAGAGTCCTGCATTCAGAGTAGTGAGCTTTGTTATACTACTTTGGATAATTGCATTTTTTGGATCGTTTGGTGCAAATTCATTTATATATTTTCAGTTTTAATTTTTTTGCCGCAGAGTTGTGTAAGAGTATTCACGGAGTTACTCAGGGTTTTATTTGCTCCGAAATTTTTTGTAAAAGCATTGTTATATTTTTTATAAATAAATAAATGGGGAAATTTATTTTCCTATAAAATCAGAGAATGAAAAAACTCTATTGGATATTCGCAGTCATAGTTCTCTTCTTTGCAGGAGATCGCTTATTCGGATTTGTCTTGAAGAAGATGATAGCTGATAGCCAGTTTCGTTATTCCAAAATGTATCGAGGTGAAGCGGATTGTGATATTTTATTTTTGGGAAACTCTCGTGGATTAGGATTTTACCAACCATATATAGAAGAAGTTACAGGGAAGAAAACTTTTAATTTGAGCTACAATGCGTTGCCTTTAAATATGGGTAGAGTCTTTCTCGAAGATTATCTAAAGCATAATAAAAAACCAGAGATATTAATTGTTGATGTTACGATGATGAATCGAGTTGATACGACTTTGGTTAATGGGTTTAATGTTTATACGCCTTATTCAGATGAACTAGGGGAACTAATTAAAGACCATTCTAAGAATGTTTTTTATGGAGGGAAATTCAGTCATTTGTTTTTACATAATAGTGAGATTTTTCAACGAGCCATGTTTTACTATAGTAAGTCAGATGAAGATTGGATTATAGATAGGGTGATTAATGAAAATATGGTAAATGCAGTAGATGAACAAAAACCATTTTATGCGGGCCCTTTTGATTGGTCAACGGTGGAAATGATGTTTGGAGAATTAGATAAGACAATTCAAATTGCTAAAGAAAATGATATAAAAATCAAGTTGGTGATAAGTCCTTTCTTTCCACCATTTGTAGATAAGATTGTCAACTTTGAGCACTTTGAGAAACGTATAAATATGGCTGCAAATTCAACTTACTCTTTACCTGGTTTGACTAAATCATATTTAGAAAATGGTGCAGGAAATGTAACAAGTTTTTCCAAAATTAAAATTTATAATTACGCAGATGCAGTTCAAGATCCAACTGGTTTTGGAGATTACCAACATGTCAATATCAAAGGCGCAAAAATATATATTGATAAAATGAAAGCTGATGGTATTTTTGATTAAAAATATTAGGATAATTTATTAGTATAAATGACTGATGTATAAACTTTTACAATCAAAATAATATTTTTTTTTTCTATCTACTTCATTCTTATTCCTTTTGTTTATTTTTTCCATTTACGTTTAGACGACAATTACATGTAGTAAAGTTTGTTATAATTTTACATATCTTTGATTAGATCAAAAATAGGTAATCTAATGAACATTCTTCATGTACATATTAAATTTCTAATTCCTTCCTTATTCCTACTTCTTTCCTGTTTTTGTTTTTCCCAAAATAATGTTTCAAAAAATACACTCTATCAAGAGTTAGAAGATTATGAAGAACTCATAATTACAATAGATTTGGATTCTCTTATTTCTAAAAAAAGAGATGAAAATTGGTTGCCCGTAACTGTAAAAATTATAGGTAAAAATAAAATAGATATTAAACTTAATGCGAGAGCAAAAGCAAGAGGAAAGTTTAGAAGAATGACCTGCGATATTCCTCCAATTAAAATTGATTTTAGTAAAGGCGATTTGGATAGTTTAGGTTTAAAAAAGAAATTTGATAGATTTAAAATAGTGAATCCATGTTTTAATAATGCGAATGGAAAACAGGATGTTATCAAAGAGTTTTGGACTTATCAAATGTATGGAAAGGTAACGGATCTTAGTTTTAAAACGCATCAACTGAACATTATTTATCAGGATGAAAATAATCCAAAAAGAATCATTCAAGGAAATGGATTTATTATCGAACCTGATGATGAAATGGCTAAACGTATTGGAGGAGAATTGACAGATACAGTTGGAATAGATGATGAAATGATTTCGTCCACTTCTTTTCATCATGCTATCATGTTTTATTATATGGTTGGAAATACCGATTGGAATATTTCTACTCAGAAGAATATAAAATTAGTTAAAATAAAAGGACATGATCTATTTACGATAATACCTTATGATTTTGATATGTCGAAGTTAGTGAATCCTGCATATATGATTCCTTATCCAGATGCGACTTTTTACAATTATAAAAATAGATATGTCAAAAATCATTCAAGAGATAAAGAAATGTTGATTAAAGAAATAGACAATTTTTCTTTACTAAAAGAATCTAGTTTTCAAGAATACCTAAATTGCGACATCCTATCCAATAGAGAAAAGAAAAGAATGACCAAGTATTTAAAATCATTTTATAAGACATTAGAAAAGAAGAATAAGATGGTTAGATTATTTTGGGATAAAAAAAATGAAAGAAGAGATGGAAATTGAAAAGGGGGATGAGGAGTGAAAGGTTTTATAGTTTCGCTTCGCTATGGTTTTATAGTTTGTAAATAAGATTATTCGATAACCATAAAACAATAAGCGAAGCGAAAAAATATAACAATATACCTACTCTTTCAATAATTGATAAAAATCATCTCGACATTCTTGTAATTTACTTGAAGATAGATAAGAAATCTTTCCAGATTTATTCATCAAAAAATAGTAGGGTAGTGAAGTGATTTTTAATTCATCTCTAGCTTGTTTTAAATCTAAGCCATATACATTAGTTCCAATAATATCATGACGTGCTAACGAACTTCTCCAAATATCTTCTCGGTCATCTATATTGATATTTAAAAATACGACACCCTGATTTTTAAGCTCTTGTCGGAAACTTCTGCTATCTCTGAAACTCTTCAAACAAGGTGCGCACCAGCTTGCCCAAAAACTTACATAAACTACTTTTCCAGAATATTCATTAAGCCAAATTTCTTGCTCATCTAATTTGAGTACTTTTAAATTAGGTGCATTTTTTTGAGCTAAATATTGAGACTCTTTTCCGAAAATATTATCTAAAGTAGTATTGAATTCTTTATAAGGATTTTCTCTTTTAAATGCTTTTAATTTTTGCGAAGCTAAAACGGTATTCCCTCCAGTACGATAGTTATCTAACATTAGTTTTGCAAGCATATAATAGCGAGGCTTGCCTCGTAGATTTACTTCTATAAATGTATGATAAGATTCTGCAATCTTTTTATCGACAGGAGTTTGTAAATGTAAAAAATGAATAAACGCAGTTAGCATATTTTGATAACTAGAATAAGCTACCGCTTTATCATCATTGATATCAGTTGTTTGCAAGAGTGCATATCTCACCCAATATCTTTTGATTTCATGTACGTTGTAACGATCTTTGTTAAATAGAAAATAAGCCATTTTATTAGTCTCATATCTCCAGTTAATTTCATTAGCGATATATCTGTAAAAATCAATATCGATTCCAGTTGAATTTTCAAGATATTTGATTTGACTCATTCTATCTTGATCCAAAATTCTGAAATAATCTAACATGGAATAACTAATTGCCTTTTGTTTTATATCAGATGAAACATAAGATTTCATACCTCCCATTTCATAAGATTCTAACTTGCCTTGATGCCATTTATAAGAACGAGCAAATGAATTATAAAAACTATTATTAGCAACACTTTTGCCTTTTAGTTTTAGCGTTCTGGAAGGTTCGTTATTATCAAATTCAAATTCTAATCTACCCGTTTTTGGAGAAGCAAAAAGATGAAGAGCTTGTCCATTAGATTCGATTTTTATGATTTGAGGATGATGAATAGGAAGTACTATTGAGAACTCGTTGGTTTCATTGATACGAGCTTTGTATATAATTGCTTCTTCAAGTGAATTACTATTTTGAATAACAAAATTAACTTCTGTAGAAGTATTGTTTTTTATTTTTCCAATAAAAGTAACTTCTGAAGCTTGTACTATAAAAGGAAATGAAGCAACTAAAATGATGATAAGAAATTTCATTGTGTTTGCGTTGTCTTGTTAGAAATTTTAAACATACTCTTTGAGAAAACAAAAAAAGGAACTTGGCAACATTACCAAATTCCTCTTTTATTATATAAAGATACTAAAAAAAGTATTTATCAGTCATAATGAATAAAGTATTCTTTCATTAGTATCATAATTTTCCAACAAGCTCTTATCTAATTATAGTTACATCACCTGATATTTGACCTGTATCAAACTCATGAGAATATTCAACTACATAGACATAAACGCCTTCTTGGAGATTTTTACCTTTTAATCTTCCATCCCAACCACTTGCCATTGCGGGATCATCAGTTTCGAAAACTAGCTCTCCCCATCTTGAGAATATTTTTAAATTATAAGTATAATAATCGCAAGGAGATACGGTGTTGAATTTATCATTATTACCATCTCCGTTAGGAGAAAAAACATTAGGTAGTGTAACAATACATTCACATTTTCTAGTTTCTACTTCAATGTACTCAGTTACGAATCCACAATTGTTAGCCCAAGTGATAGCATAATAACCTTCACCATCAATTAATATTGAAGATTCTTCACTTCCATTATTCCATAGATAATGAGTTGTATTAGTATTAGCTGCATCAATTACAAATGATTCATCAATACAAATCGTAGTATCATTTCCTATAAATAATGGAGTAGGAGGGGTATTTTCTTCTACAATGATTTCGTCTGTAACTGTTCCACATATATTAGTTAAATCTACTGTATAGATTCCTGGTTGTGAAATTGTGAAATCAGAAAGGTTAGAATTGTTTTGCCAAGTATAGGTTGTAAACTCATCATAAAAAGCATCAAGATATATTTCTTCTCCTGCACACATCAATGTATCAAGCCCAAGGTCAACAGTAGGAAGAGTAGTATAGAATACTTCAAGTTCATCTTCAGTCGTACATCCATCAGTCGTTACTAGTACAGTATAAGTACCAGCTTGCGTCACATCTAATGTAGGATTACTAGAACCATCAGACCACAAGTAAGTAGTATTACCACCAACAGCTGAATTAATAGTAAAGATGTCTCCTTCACATACTTCAGGAGAAGCACCTAAGTTAATAACTGGATAAGTATGTATCGTCAAAAAAGATTCATCAGTATTAGTACATCCGTTTACATCAGTTACGGTAACAGAATAGTTACCTTGACCTGAAGCAAGTAGAGTAGGAGAAGTAGAATTATTATTCCATAAGTATGAAACTACATCAGTAGTTGTTCCGTCAAAAGTATAAGTTTCATCTTCACATATTTCTGGGTCAGGTTCTAATTCAACCTCTGGTAGTGCCAAATGATTGACAATAACAGTATCAGAAGCAGGACATCCTTCTATTTGGATTTCTACCCAATATGCACCTGAGTCGATTGCTTCAAGTGTTGCACCAGTAGATCCATCAGACCATAAGTAAGTAGCATCAGGAGTAGTTGCATCTAACAAGTTAGGTATATTTGCACATGAAGTTAAATCAGGACCTAAATCAACAGAAGGAAATTCTAATGTAATTTCTTGAATACTAGTATCTGAATCTCCTTGTCCGAATACAATAAGAGTAACCTCATAAGTGCCCGGTATCGAATAAGTATGAGTTGGATCATTAACCGTAGATGTATTGTTAGCACCCGAAGCAGGATCTCCAAAATCCCAACTCAAAGAATCAATCACAGTATCAGGTACATCTAAAGTGAATACCGTTGGGAAAGTAGGACAAACACCTTCATAAGAAAAGTCAGCATTGACAAAATAAGATTGTATAAATGAAGGTAAACCAATCCAAGACAACTGTCCGTCAAGAAAAACTGCATCATCTATATAATCACAATCCAATCCTAAATTGTCAGGTTTGTTGATTACTGCTAAATATTCATTATCCTGTTTTGCGACGTACATTTTACCATCGGGCCCAAGTTGAATAGCACCCCATCGACCATCATATGTGGCTAATGTTATTTCGGAGGCTTGTATCGTAGGTTCGTTTCCACTTGATAAATCATATTGGTAGAGAAACCCTCCAAAAGTTCTTTCCGAGACATACAAAATAGGTTCTGTAGGAGCAAACTCAACTCCATAACAACCACTTCCCGTAAAGCCAGTTAAAGTTATAGGATTACTTAATGTACCTGTACTGTTATCAAAGTCAAAAACTTCAACACGATTTAAATTGTGCCAATGAGCAGCTGCAATTCTATCTCCTTCAGCAGATGCTTTAAGATAACCTATAGTATTAAATGTACTACCATTGATATTTACTCCAACAGCAGAAGTTACAGAATTACTATTAACACCATTTGGAGAAACTAACCAAGCATGATATACATTACTTTGCCAAGCATGTCCGATTACCCAAATGTCTTGTTCGTTTTCATGTAAAACAGCAGTAATTTTTTCACATGCAGGAGTAAGTAATTGCACATTTTTTACAGTTATATCTCCTAAGCCTCCATTCAAATTCATATCGACTTCAGAGTAGGCGATACCTCCAGAGTTGGCAGTAAAATCAACTGTAAATATGTAGTAAATAGAGTTGGAACCAGGTTTAGGAACAATCACTCCAGATTGAGTACTAGACTTATGTCCAAACATTCCAAAACCGTTAGGCATTTGTTGATGACTTTTATTCCAAACGACTTTACCGTCAGTATAGAATAATAAATCACCATTACTATCAGCAATACTAGCGCAGCCTTCGTCAGTATTAATTGCTCCATCAGTCAATGCTATAGGAGTACTTCCATTGAAATCAAGACCAGCATTATGACCAAAGTACCAGATGTTAGCTTCTTTTTGTGCAGATAGATTTACTAGGCAAAACATGATAAGAATAAAAATAAAAAAGGGGGTAAACTTCTTCATAACAAAGTTTATAGTTTAGATGATAAAATTTAAGAGTAGGTATATAAATTAGTTAATGGATTTTATACCAACTCTACGGTTATTTAATTGCGCATTTTTTGCTGAGAAATTATTTGAAATTAAGTGACGGTAAAATAATAAATCAGTTTTTTTGGGGAGATTATTTTGTTCTCAGTTTTTCTTAAAAAGAAAGAGTATTGTTAGCGTAGCGATACTATGACTAATTTTTAAGGAAAAATGAGGGCAAAAGAATCCGCCCAAATGACGGAATTATTGTTTTATC
>JALZVK010000318.1 GCA_023301005.1 Saprospiraceae bacterium
CTTCGTAAGTGTATTGTTTTTAAATAAATAAAAAAACTTACGAAGTAAGTAATAATGAGAAGCTAAACAAAATAGCTCGTCAAACTTCATAATTCGAATGTTCGAATGTTCGAATGCTCGAATGTTCCCTTGTTCAGTCAAATCGTAAAAAAAGTCAAATCGTTAAAAAAATCAACTCGTCAATCTCTCCTCCCTCAGTAAGCAAAGCGCACGATCTCACCTCTCTCCTCTACATCAAGAAATAAAAGAAATCTGTTGTTCCTCCAAAATCGGCATCCTCATATATTTCAATAATAACTGAGCAGTTGCCAAAACATCTTTTTCACAATACTTAGCGATACGAGGTAAATCATTGCCTTCCCAAAATACAGACCCAACTTCCGAACCATCAATATCATCCTTAGGTGAAGGGAATCCAAAAACTGCTGCTAATAATTTCAAAGAAGTATAATGTTTATAATCTCCAAATTTCCATAACTCTAGCGTATCAAGAAGATGTTTAGTTTCCCAAGGTTTTTTCCCTGCCAAATCAAGTGCCTTCGGCAAAGGCATTTGGTTAATCAATAACCTCCGACAGATATAAGGAATGTCAAATTCTCGAATATTATGACCACACATAAAATGTGTAGAAGTATTGTTATAATAACTCGTCACCATTTCAGAAAAGTCTTTTAACAATTCCGCCTCGTCTTCACTTGCAAAAGATTTTAATCGAATAAATAATTCTTTAGTATCAGGATGTCGCCCTACTACACCAACAGAGATACAAACGATTTTTCCAAACTCTGCGTAGATGCCAGCTTTCTCTTTGTAAGCTTCCGCAGCTTCTTCAGCTGTAATTGGTTCGTCATATTTTCTAAGAACTGATCTTGCTTTTAGTTTCCATAAATATTGAAACTCTTCGCTGAGTTCATCATACGCTGCTTTGCCTGATACACATTCTACATCAAGGAAGAGCACTTTGGAGAGGTCTAGATTGTCTAACATATTTTTTAATTTAAATTATAAAACAATCTAAGTACATTGTAAATTAAATTCTTTCAAATTTTGATGCGTTTATTTTGAAATCTGGCGAGGCATTTTTTGAAGACATAGCCGTAGCTATGGCAGAGAAAAATAACGAAGTCCAGATTTTAAAATAAGCCATCAAAAATGAAAGTTAATTAGTTTACAATGTACTAAAATTGGTAATTGTTTTGTTTTGATAAATGAATTTACGCAAACTTAATCTTCTAACTCAATTTTTTTCTTGATGAATAAAGTTGATGGGAAGGTCTTTTATATTTTGCGTAACATCAGTTTATAAAAGAGCGTTTAATATTTCAATAAAATAAAACACTCAAATACTCACCCATAACGTTATCTTTGCATATATCATACAGGTTCACCTTTTTCTAAATTAAAATTGATCTGTACGAAAACATAAACAACATAGATCCCTAAAATCATAAGGATCTCTAAAATTGTAAACTTAAATAATTTATTATGAGCTTTTCAAATGATTCTAAACAAAAATTAACTGCAATTGCTTTTGTAATTATATTACTTCTATTGGCAACCAATGCTGTTTTGTTATATAACAATTATCAAAAAGGAGAAGAAAATGCAGAATTGCAAACAGATTTGGATGACACATCCAAGCTTAAAAAAGAGTTAGAAAAATTACACTATTCTGCTCAAGAGGAAATCGAATTGATGAAA
Organism: Saprospiraceae bacterium; assembly: GCA_023301005.1. Taxonomy (GTDB): domain Bacteria; phylum Bacteroidota; class Bacteroidia; order Chitinophagales; family Saprospiraceae; genus CAJQQY01. The sequence goes on from JALZVK010000318.1 coordinate 1,702, forward strand.
GGTGATAATGCAGATTTGAATGAATTGATAGATCAACAAAAAGGAGAATTAAGCAAGTCAAAGAAAAGAATTTCTGCTTTGCTTTCTGGCGGTAAAAAAACTAAAAGAGAGTTGGAAGAAATCAAAACGATGATGGATGAAATGAGAATGCAGTCTGATGGATATTTGGCGCAAATAAAAAATCTAAAAGACGAAAACGTTCAGTTGACTGAAGTCAACACTCAATTGAATTCTGAAAAAGATGAGCTTTCACTTAAAATAGTAGAAGAGCAAAAAATGAATGATGAGTTAACAACTGCAAGAGCTGCATTGGTTACTGAAACAGAAAATTTGACTTCTCGTAATGCAAACCTTAATGCAACTGTAGTTAGAGCTTCTGTTATTGACGTTCGTGATTTGAGTGTTTCAGGATGGAAAGTTAAAAAAAGTGGAAAAGCAATTAAGAAAAAATATGCTAAAAATATTGACCGATTAAAAGTATGTTTTACTGCTGAACCAAATGATGTTGCCGAAACTGGTGAGGAAGATTTTTATGTAAGATTAATTACTCCTCAAGGTGAAACGATTGCAGTAGAGTCAATGGGTTCTGGTACTTTTGTTTCAACAGATGAAGATGCAACTATCAGATATACTCATGTAAAATCTGTAGATTATAAAAAGAATGAAGATACCGTTGGTTGTTTTTTATGGGAACCTGGAACTCCTTTTACTAAAGGTACTTATAGTGTAGAGGTATTTAACAAAGGTTACCTTACGGGTAAGAATACTTTTAAATTGAAATAAGTTTTTTTTCGGTAAACGGTTGACGGTCGCTTCGCTTGACGACTCAGAGAGAATACCGTCAAAGGAAACGACCGTCAACTGTCAACCGTTTACCGAAAAAAAAATCACCTATCAATCGCCTTAACAATATTCTCATTCATAACATCCGACTCCACCAATCCATCTCTCAATCTAATAATACGATGTGCATGTTCAGCAATATCAGGTTCGTGAGTAACCAATATAATTGTATTTCCTTGAGCATGTAGATTCTCTAAAATCTCCATAATCTCAATTGAAGTTTTAGTATCCAAATTACCCGTAGGTTCATCCGCAAGGATAATCGCAGGGTCATTTACCAAAGCTCTAGCAATAGCAACACGTTGACGTTGACCACCCGAAAGTTCGTTAGGTCGGTGTCCCATTCTATCTCCTAGACCAACTGCGGTAAGTGCTTTTTCAGCTTTCTTAACTCGGTCTGATTTTCCATTACCTGCGTAAACCAAAGGCAACGCAACATTATCCAAAGACGATAATCGAGGCAACAAATTAAAAGTCTGAAATACAAATCCAATATCTTGATTTCTTACTTCTGCCAATTCGCCATCCGTCATCTTACTCACATCAGTTCCATTCAAAAAATAATTTCCTTTAGTTGGAGAATCCAAACATCCTAACAAATTCATCAAGGTAGATTTGCCAGAACCTGACGGTCCCATCAATGCGACATATTCATTCTTATGTATATCAAGAGTTATGGATTGTAAAGCATGTACTTTTTCCACACCCATGATATAAGTCTTCTTTAAATTCTTAACTGCAATAATTGGCTCCATAGTAATCTTTATTTAATCATTTTAGGTACTTTGAAAAATTGCTCATTTTTATCAGGAGCATTCCGAAGCGCATCAGTTCTATCTACTTGATTTTTCACTTCATCCTCTCGCCATACATTTGATTGCTCATTGATATATACCAATGGTTCTACATCATCAGTATTTAGTTCATTCATCTTTTCAACCATCTCAAGAATATTATTGAGATCTTTACGAATGCCTTCTCTTTCATCATCTGAAAGTTCTAAGCGAGCTAAATGTTCGAGTCTCGAAACTAAGGTTTGATCTATCTTCATTATAAATTATTAGATGTTTGTATGGTTTTTATCTGTAAACAACACTTTAAGCTAAATTAGCTAGTAATAGCTCGCGCCTTTGCTCCGCAAGGTGCGAAGGCTGTTTAGTCCAAAGTATTAAGACTTTAGCACCTTGGTCGTAATGATTTCCATTTCAAAAAAAAACTTAAGAATCCGCAAATTACCTCTTTTTCAAAAATAAAACATCTACTTGTTAGGAATTTTTAAATCGTATCTTTTAATATGTAAAAGAGGTGTTGTATTTTCGCCTTTTCAAAACGAACCTTTCATTCAGAATTTATCTAATACACTTCAACCAACTTTTAAATAATTATAATGAGCTCCGAGAAAACATCAAAAGAAATTAAATACGTTGCAGTCGCTGGAAATATTGGCGCTGGAAAAACTACCCTTTGTACTCACTTAGGTAAAAATTTTGGATGGGATGTCCAATATGAATCAACTGATGATAATCCTTATCTCAATGATTTTTATGGCGACATGAAACGATGGTCGTTTAATCTTCAAGTCTATTTTCTAAATAGTCGGTATCGTCAAATATTAAAAATTCTTAATGGAGAGAAAACGGTTATTCAAGATCGAACGATTTTTGAGGATGCTTATATTTTTGCGCCCAACTTACATGATATGGGATTGATGACGACTCGTGATTTTGAGAACTATCAGGATTTATTTAAAACAATGACTTCGCAAATTCAAGCTCCAGATTTACTGATTTATTTAAAAGCAGATATTTCAACTTTGGTTGCACATATTCAAGCACGAGGAAGAGATTATGAGGGAAATATGAGTTTGGATTATTTAAAAAGATTAAATAAAAGATACGAAGATTGGATTGCGGAATATACAGAAGGTAAGCTTCTTGTGATTGATGTGAATAATATTGATTTTAAAAATAATCAAGAAGATTTAGGAAAAGTAATTAATATGATTCAAGGCGAATTGCATGGATTGTTTTGAAACTAAAAAAATATGTTGAACGAAATCTTAAAAGATTTAGCACCTACCAATACGACTCTTGTTGCAGTTTCCAAAACGAAACCTGCGTCTTCTATTCAAGAACTATATGACAATGGTCAACGGATTTTTGGAGAGAATAAAGTCCAAGAGGTTGTTTGGAAATATGAGGAATTACCTAAAGATATTCAATGGCATCTGATAGGGCATCTTCAATCGAATAAGGTAAAATATATTGCGCCTTTTGTTTCGATGATTCACTCGGTGGATAGTTTGAAGTTGCTAAAAGAAATTGATAAACACGCTCAAAAAAATGAACGTGTAATTGATGTGTTATTACAATTTCATATTGCGGAGGAAGACACGAAGTTTGGATTAAACTTAAATGAAGCGCATGAAATTTTAAATAGTGATTTTTATAAAAATGCTAAAAATATAAATGTCGTTGGTGTAATGGGAATGGCTACTTTTTCACCTGACCCAATTCAAGTGAGAAAGGAATTTAAATCTTTGAAAAATATTTTCGATTCGCTGCAATCTGATTTTTTTAAAACTAAAAATGATTTCAAAGAAATCTCTATGGGTATGTCGGGCGATTATAAAATTGCAATTGAAGAAGGAAGTACTTTGGTGAGGATTGGGAGTTTGTTATTTGGGAGAAGGTGATCTTTGAATTTCGAATAATGAACAAGGAACTCTGAAGTTTGACGAGTTGACTAATTATACGATTTGACTGAATTAGGGAACGCTGCGCTAAGGGAAGACGGATTTGAGAAGTTTGTCCCGTTCTTAAACGGGATGACGAATTGACTTGTTTCGCACTTTTATTACTTACTTCGTAAGTCTGTTTTTTTCAAATAAATAGGAAACCCAAATTTTCATTCTGAAAATTTGGGTTTCCTATTTGTAAAAAAAACAATACACTTACAGAGTAAGTAAAAAACAAAATCAAGATAAAAACAAGCCAACTCGTCTAAACTTCAAACTTCTCAAATCCTTGTTCCCCAATTCCCTTCTTCAGTTAAATCGTATAAGATGCTAGCTCGTCAAACTTCGAATATTCAAACTACTTCCCTCTTTTCCGAACCTTCCCAATTCCCTTAATATTCAAATCCGTAATAACAGCACCACCTCTGTAATACACATTTCCAACGCCAGAAGATTTGATTGAAATTTCTTTAGAGGCGAATACTTCAGTTTTTCCAACACCGCTTGCCCGAAGGTCTAGCACTTCATTTTCCAAATCATAAGCAGCCAATTTTCCAACACCACCATTATCAATATCAGCTTTTCCAATTTTTCCAGAAAGAGAAATATTGCCGACAGAATTAAATCGAGCATCTAAATAATCTGCTTCTATTTCAAGAAAAACATTACCTACACTATTCACTCGGAGATCTAAATCTTTTAATTGAAGTAGGTTAGTTGTTTCCACTTTTCCAACTCCGTTGATACGTAATTTTTCTAAATTTTTAACTGTGATATAAACATGCATTCGATTACATCGTCGAATAGTTCTTCGACTTTCAGTATCCACAATAAGTTTATTTCCTACATTATCTATGACGACAAAATCGTGTAGATTATCATCAGTCTCCACACTCACTTTTTCTTTATCTCCTTGCTCAATAAATACATTAAATATACCATCCAACTCAAGTGTTGTAAAAGCATCTACATCATAATCAACTGTAGTGATATGACCACTTCCTCTTACACTTTGCGCTAAAGCTTGGAAGTGATTAAAAAATATAAATAGACCTAAAAGGGTCATCGCTAGTGAAGAGTATTTCTTTTTCATTTTTAAAAGTTTTATTTTTTTTTGAATAAAATTATCGTTTTGAATTGTGTTGTTTTTTAAAGACAACTGTAAATTAGTGATAGTTGGAATTGATTTATTAAATAGACGATTTATTTGAACCTTACCCCTATTTAGGGAGTAGGAAATAAATAATCTACCCCCTTGAAGGATTCTTTTTCAATATGACTTCATAAAAAAAAGGAGTCCGTACCAAAGGGTGTGCACTAATTTTTTTATTTCCTCATATTAAAAAATAATCTCTTCAATCGGGTAGACTATTTAATTCCTTCTCCCTTATTAAGAAAAATAAAATATTATTAGTTTTAAATTTTGTAACATCATCCAATTCCAATTCGTCAACTACTTGTCAACTTAAAATAATTAACAACCTCTTAACAACTAAGAATGTGTTAAATTTTAAAATAAATTGCAACTTCATATTTATTCTTTTGTCATTAATACAAATGAACTGAAACTGGAAACATAACAATACAATTACATTATTACTCTACTCAACCTTTTAATCATTTATGGCGCATACTATGATTAAAAAAATGAGCTAAGAAATTCTTTACGAACAAAAACAGTTTTTGATAAATCTCGAATTTGAATTCAAATTTATCTAAAAACAAAAAATATAAAAGAATGAAAAAACCACTACTCTTCCTACTTCTCGTGCTTTTTACTTTCGGATTTAGTAAACATGTTCAAGCTGATACAGAATTTATTTACGGTAAAATTTCTACTTTCTTAGGTGAGACTTATATCGGTCAAATCAGGTGGGGAAATGAAGAAGCTTTTTGGACCGATAGGTTCAATGCTAATAAGGTGTACAATAACAATATTGATTTTCTTTCAGATAAAGAGATTCTTCAATTGAAGAAAGAAAAACAAATGTACCAACATGAAGATTGGAAAAATGGTGATGACAGCCAACTTCAAAATGATAAAAGCGAATACGCTTTTTTACATCAGTTCTCTTGCCAATTTGGAGAAATAAAAACCATCAAAATGAATAGATGGGAAAAGGCAGAATTAGAATTGAGAGATGGATCAAAAGTGATGGTCTCAGGTAAAGGAACGAATGATATGGATACGCCTATTACTATTTATGATTTGAAAAAAGGAAAATTAGAGTTGGATTGGATGGAGATTGCAGAGGTAGAATTTTTAAAAGAACCTTCTCTTTTTAAATCTGCAATTGGAGACCAACTTTACGGAACTGTTTTTACTCCTCAAGGTCAATATACAGGATTGATTGAGTGGGACAAAGATGAAAGAGTTACCACTGATGAATTGAATGGAAATATCTCTGATGGGAAATTCACAGAATCATTTGACAATATCAAATCCATAGAACCTCATCAAAAAGGAAGTTTAGTTACTAAACAAAATGGAGAGGAAATTTATGTATTCGGTACTAATGATGTCAATAGCAAAAACCGTGGAGTCATTGTTACCATCGAAAATGTAGGACACATTAATGTCGATTGGGAAAACCTAAATCGAGTAGAATTTTCTACCAAAAAGAAAGATGGAAAAAGCTATACTCAATTCCAAAAACCAAAAGAAATAAGTGGAACTGTAAAAACTAAAGAAGGAAAATCCATCAAAGGAAAAATTGTTTTTGACCTCGACGAGCAATTTGATTTTGAAGTATTAAATGGTGCTTCTGGAAAAATGTTTTATGAAATTCCATTTAGAAATATCAAAAGAATTCTTCCGACAGATGCTCACAATTGTACCGTAGAACTAAAAACGAAACAACAAATACAACTAAGAGATTCGCAAGATGTGTCCTTCAAAAATGAAGGTCTCTTAGTTTTTCAAAATAGTACTAATCCGATTTATGTTAGTTGGCGAGAAGTGGAAGAAGTGGTGTTTAATTAAAAATGAAAAATGAATGATTTCGAATGGAAATCTCAGTAAACTTTCTTATTTCTTAATCATTCATTTTCATTTTTTTCAGAAGTTATTTGGAAACAACTTCTCAATAAGGTTTTGTTCGGTTTTGTTATACTAGACTCTTATTTCCTAGGAGTTTAAAAAAGCCGTTCAGTCAGATATGATTGAACGGCAATTTTTTTTTTGAGATAGCTGCGCTGAGAGAGGTGAGATCGTGCGCTGCGCTTACTGAGAGAACGCTTCGCTATTCGAAATAAGAGCTTGTTGGGAAATTATATCTCGGCTAAAAACGCTCTTTTTTTGATGACACTTCTTTGAAAAAAAAGTCAAATAGCGCAGACTATGTTCCTATTTTTTCGCATCGTTTCATCAAAAAAT
>JALZVK010000319.1 GCA_023301005.1 Saprospiraceae bacterium
TAATTTGACTACTCTGTAGTCAATTCAAGTTATAAATGACTACAGAGTAGTCAAAGTATGTTAGATTTTAAATTTAAAAAGGATTCCGACCTCAGAGAGGTCGTACTGTTTTTTTTTAAATTAAAAGAATGAAATGGTAAAAAAAACTGTCCTTCATTCCATTTCTGGAAGAAGGACAGAACACACATTAAGAGAACACCCATTAATTTTTTTAATTCAAATCCTTTCTATAAGTTTGAATTTGAATATATAATTAAGATGCACATTTTTTCCATCACAAAATGTTATCAAAATTAATAGACGTTAAAGTTAAATTTGTAATCAACTGATTATCAGTTTATTAAATTTTAAAATGGAAATAGGTTAAAGATTTTAACTTTAGGTTAAATAACTTTAATCAATCATTTCTATTTGTAATCATTTTGTTATTTTTGTAAAAACATACTAGTAAGCTTTATTGGGAGGTATTTATTTACCAATAAAAAAAGTTAATTAACCAATCAATGATTCCACAAAAGACGGTACAAGAAATAATCGATACTGCAAAAATTGAAGATGTAGTAGGCGATTTCGTGAATTTGAAACGAGCTGGTTCCAACCTGAAAGGGCTATGTCCTTTTCATAATGAGAAGACGCCTTCCTTTGTGGTTTCCCCTGCGAAGAATCTTTGTAAATGTTTTGGTTGTGGTAAAGGTGGTGACCCTGTTCGCTTTATCATGAATCATGAAAATATGTCTTTCCCTGACGCGATTCGATATTTGGGGGAACGATATAATATTGTGATTGAAGAAATTGAATTGTCGGCGGAAGGGAAGAAACAAAAACAATTGGTGGAAAGTTTATATCTCATCAATCAATATGCTGCGGATCATTTTGCTAAAGATTTATTTGAATCGGATGAAGGGAAAAGTGTTGGATTGAGTTATTTTAAAGAAAGAGGATTTAGGGAAGAAGCGATTAAGCATTTTCAATTGGGTTATACTTCTCAACAGAAAAATAGTTTTACATTACAAGCAACTCAAGATTCTCATGGAGTAGATTTGTTGAAAAAATTAGGATTGACCACTCAGTATGGTTCTGATTTTTATAGAGAGCGTGTGATGTTTCCTATCAGAAATTTGAGTGGAAAGATAATAGGATTTGGTGGTCGTATTTTAAAGAAGAATGCGAAGGCTGCGAAATATATCAACTCTCCTGAATCGGAAATTTATAATAAAAGTAAAGTGCTCTATGGAGCATATTTTGCGAAAGGTCCAATTCGAAAATTGGATGAATGTATTTTAGTGGAAGGTTATACGGATGTAATTTCATTACATCAAGCAGGTATTGAAAATGTGGTGGCATCGTCGGGTACGTCGTTGACTGTTGGGCAAATAAAATTGATTAGTCGCTTCACTAAGAATATAAAAATATTATATGATGGAGACAATGCTGGAGTCAAAGCTGCGCTGCGTGGTTTGGATTTAGTATTGGAGCAAGACATGAATGTAAAAGTAGTGTTATTGCCTGATGGTGAAGATCCTGATTCTTATTTGCAGAGTGTGGGAACGGAGGCATTTAATAAATATATCGAAGAGAGTGCTACTGATTTTATATTTTTTAAAACTAAACTTTTACTAGACGAAGCGAAAAATGATCCTGTTAAAAAGACTAGACTCATTGGAAGTATCATAGAAAGTATTGCTAAGATTCCTTCAACGATTAAGCGTTCCCTTTATATTAAGGAGTGTGCTCAAATCATGGATGTTGAAGAAAAATATTTAGTTGCTGAAGCCAATAAAATTTTAGAATCTCTCCTTAGAAAAAGTCAAAACGATAGAAATTATAAAAAGAGAAATAACAATTATAACCCTAACGAAAATACACCGCCGCCACTAGATCCAACTACCAATCCGTATGCTAATATGGAAGCCTTACCTGAAGATATGGCGGCAGCGGATGTAAGTAGAATGCGTACTTCTCAAAAGCCAAATGATAGCGATGGTTTCCAAGAGAAAGACATTATTCGAATTATAATTACGGGCGGTCATTTGATTTATGATAAGGAAGAAAATATAACTGTTGCTAATTTTGTTTTGGCAAATATCCAAGATGTCTTAGATGAGTTTGATAATAAATTATATCAAAAAGTTGCCACATTAAGTTTGCAACAATTGATAGATGAAAAGCCTTTGCATCCTCAGTTTTTTACTTCCCACCCTGATGAAGATGTTGCTCAATTAGCACTTGACCTTTCTACATCTCCTGATGAGTATAGTGAGAATTGGGAAAAAAAATGGGGAATTACTTTACAGACTCAAGCTGCTCCTGATGAGAATTTTACGCTCGATAGTTTACAATCTTTGCAAAGATTTAAATTAAAGAAGTTGATTAAGATGGCTAAAAAAAATCAAGAGGAATTGAAGTTAGCTTTTAAGGATGGTGATGTTGAAAAACAAATCACGTTAATTAAAATGCAACAAAAATTGGATGGAATGAGAAATGAGTTGGCGAAGAAATGGAATACGGTTGTATTCAAATAGTATTTGTAACAATACAATTACGGGTTTTGTTTTTTATAAATTAAACCCATAGCACTTAGGCTATTCCACAGATGTTCACAGGGATAAAAAAATTACAAAACATATTTTTCAAACAAACGATTCAACATCAAATCTGCGTCTTCACATACTCCTGTATGTACAGGCGAATGTTGAATAATCGTACTCCTTGATGCAGTCAACCAACGGAATCGACTTGCCATATCTAATGTTGCAATCTCTCCACCTTCAGGTTTTCCTTGACAAATCAAATCCCAACTTTTTAAATAATCTTTTAGTTCTTCCAAATTAGAATCTTTGGAAAATGCACTCAACCGTTCCATATCTAAATGCACTTTTACATTGAGATATTTTTTTCTTCTACAAAATAAAATCGCTCCTACATTTATAAATTCTTCTCGCTCTACTTTTGGAACAAAGCGAATAAATGCATATTCAAATACTTGTTTACCTTGCATTGTTCGCTTCTTTAGTGAGTGAATCGAGATTCGATAATTTTGTTTCTAAAAACGTCGCATAGACTTTTCTCTTTTCCGTAGGAGTATTGTTATGAGATTCTTCTATTAACCAATCATCAGGAATTAGTGAGACAATTTCTTCAATGACTTGCTCCGTTACATTTGCTTTTATTTGTTTTGCAGCTTCCTCCAGTTCTGTTGCTCTTGCTAATAAAACATGATCTTTGATTAATGGAAATGTTTGCTCTGCATGTTTTTTCCAATTGTCCCAAGAGTGATGAAAATATAAACATGCACCATGATCAATCAACCATAATTCTTTATTCCAATTCAATAGATTGGTATTTCTTGCAGTACGATCCATATTGGTAATCATGCTATCCAATAATACAACTTTCGAAGCAGACAAAGGATCTGCAATAGAAACCAACGGGTCATAAGTGATCGAACCTGATAGATAATGAAGTCCAAGATTAAGTCCAACACTAAATTTTAATAAGTCTTGAATTTCTTCGTCAGGCTCTAACTTACTGAACGAATCATCCAAATTCATAAATACTAATTCAGGAACTTTGAGTCCCATCACTCTCGCTAATTCTCCACCAATCAACTCTGCTATCAATGCTTTTTTTCCTTGACCTGCACCTCTGAATTTGATGACATAAAGAAATCCATCATCAGCCTCCACGATTGCGGGCATCGATCCTCCTTCTCTTAGTGGAGTGACATAACGAATAACATCGACTGTACGTAATTCCATTTTTCTTTAAATATTTATTTAAGCTTGTTGGGGAAAATCACCTCATCACTTTTTTACTTAAAGTGAAATTCATTTTCAAAAAGAGAATCTAAAATTTTATCATCCATGCTTTTATATTTCTTATCAAATATAAAAACTATCTCCCTAATAAATAATATCATGAACATAAGAATTGAAGACCTCTGTGAAACTCTGTGGATTTTCTCTGTGTATCTCTGTGAAATAGCCAAGTTAGAGAAGACTATTTCACAAAGACACAAAGAGAAAAATTAAAACCCAACCACAATTCCCAAAGTCGGCAAAGTCGTCCCTTGTTCATCATTCAAAGTCTTCAAAAGAAATTGTTGTTCATCAATTGGTGCATTAGGATTGACAATTGTAGGAGGACCAATCGGAGTTCCATTTTCATCCAAAGGAACATCAAGTACCAATAATTCCGAAGGAATAGTTGAGCCTAATAAATTTTGAATATCTAAATATAAATTCAAATCCCAATTCTTAAAATTCCATTTTTTATCTACTCGAATATTGAGATTAGTGAAGTTATCTCGACGTTGAGTATTGAGTAAATTATAATTTGGAAGCGCACGATTATTGATATTCCAATTAGAAACCAAAGCAGATTGTGCTTCATCAAATGGCGTAAAAGGTAATCCCGTTTGCAATCTCCAATTGATACCAACTTCCCAATTTTTCTTAAAACTTTTTCCTAAAGTCAAATTGATAATATGTCGAGCATCCCAAGAAGAAGGAACAAGATTTTCATCTTTATCTTCAAATTCACTCCAACCCAAAGTATAAGAAGCAATACCATAAAAGCCTTTGTAAAGTCGTTGTTGGAATAATAATTCAAGTCCGAAACTTCTTCCATTAGCAGTCGAAGTTGCCGCTTCATTTCCAATCACTCCAAAGTCTCCACCAAGGTTAGCCAACGCAATACTATCTCTCAATAAAAAAGGATAATCACTATAAGTTTTATAATAACCTTCCAATGTGATTTTGGAATTAGAAGCAGTATTATATTCCAATCCACCGACGATGTGATTGCTTTGAATATATTTTACACCATTATCTCTATTGACAAAATTTCCATTTTCTTGATAACCCAAAACCGTGTACGGCGGCAACTGATAATAAATACCAGTATTGAAATTGACAGACATTCTATCCGTTACCGAGTAAGCCACAGAAAATCTAGGAGAGAATTGTTCCAATAGATTTGACATCTCATCAGAGTAAGAATTACCGTCCATTCTAGCACCTAAAGAAAGCACTAACCTTTCTTTGAGAAACGTCCGACTCAACTGACCGAACAACGCATATCTATTCATACTGAATTCAGAATCAAACGTAATTTCCTCTTCTCCATTATCCGTAAATATCTTGTTAAAAGTGTTGTTGTTATATTTTACAAATTCGTAAGCGACTCCATAATTGATTTTATAATTTCCAGTTCGGAAAGTATTTTCAACTCTTAGTTTGTTTTCTATTTCTTGAGAAACATAATTTAGAATTAAATTATCCTCTGAAGATTCATCATTGTTTTGATATTTGACAGCTTCATTATTCAACATATTTCTACTCAAAACAAAAGTCCAATATCCATTGTCTTTATATCTTTTATACACCAAACCATTCGTATAATTCCATTGTGTATTGACGGGCAAAAATCCTAATTGGAATCGTTGCGTCTCCGTTTCATTCGCATCTAAGTTCAATTCAAAATCATCAATCGCACCTAGACCAATAAAAGTAAATTCACTTTTGTTATTCGGTTTGTATTTCACTTTGGCTTGGAAGTCATTATAAGTTGGTAAAAAAGGTAAGCCAATTGCATCAAATAAAAATTGTAAATAAGACCGTCTTGCAGAAAGCAAAAAAGTTGTTTTATCACCAATCGGTCCTTCCATCGTCAATCCTAAATCACTCGCCCCAACTGTTGCCGTAAATCCTAATCGATCATCACGACCATCTTTTTGTTTAAAATTAAAAACAGAACTCAACGAGTTCCCACGGTTAGCGGGAAATGCGCCACTATAAAAATCTACCTCTTTGATAAAGTCCACATTGATTAATCCTACAGGTCCACCCGAAGCACCTTGAGTAGCAAAGTGATTGATATTAGGAACTTCCACATCGTCTAAATAAAATCGGTTTTCATTAGGCGCACCACCTCTGATAATCAAATCATTTCGAAACGAAGCAGTCGAAGTTACGCCAGGAAGATTTTGTACGACTCTTGAAATATCTCGATTTCCTCCAGGGTTTCTTTTGATTTCTGTAATTCCGATATTTCGCAAAGAGACAGGACTCTCTTCTGTTTTTCTAAATGGCGAAGCTTTGACGACAATCTCTTCGAGGGCGAGTTGTGTCGATTCCAATTTCACTTCCAACGAAGTAGGTCGAGAACTTTTGACAGCAACTTCATATACTGTTTGGTCTTTGTAACCGAGATATGAAAATCTGATATTGTATACACCTGGTTTGATTTTGATTTCAAAATTTCCAAACTCATCACTAGTAGTTCCAATGTCTTCATCCAAAACTAAAATATTGGCAAATAGAATTTGCTCATTATTAGTCGCATCGACAATGCTTCCTTTGATGATTCCAGTTTGTGCAAAAATAGTCCAAGAGGTAAGTACCAATAAGTAGGTAAGTAAAAATTTATTATTCATATTTTTTATTTGTTAATTAACTCTATCCCAACAAATGTAAATATTATATGTTTACCAAATAATTAAAAAGGTTCATAAGGTTTGATTATAACTTATAATATAGATTTAGTAAATTCATATCTTAATTCTTCAATGATTAACAAAACAAACGATACTAATGAATTTCAAAACCTTTTTCACTTTAATAACACTCTTTTTATTTTCCATAACAATATATTCACAAACTGCTAACGATTTGCTTGGACGTTGGGATTTAGAAATTTCTAAAGACAATTCCACCTTACCATCTTGGTTAGAAGTAAAAAAATCTGGACATAAAACTTTGGTAGGAAGATTCGTTTATGCATTCGGAAGTGCAAGACCTGTCGCTCATATCAAATTAAAAGACAACAAATTTTCACTTGCAATTCCGCCACAATGGGAAGATGGAGAAATAGATATGAAATTTGAAGGAGAACTTATTAATGGAAAATTAAAAGGAACGATGCGTTATACGGATGGCAAAATGTATAATTGGACTGGAAGTAAAGCACCTCAATTACCGCATACTGAAAACCCAACTTGGGGAGCACCTACGGTACTTTTTAATGGAAAAAATATTGATGGTTGGCACAATTCAGGAAAGAACTCTTGGGTGGTAGAAGATGGAATTTTAAAAAGTAAAAAATCAGGATCTAATTTAATTACTAATCAAAAATATACTGACTTCAAATTACACGCAGAGTTCCGCTATGCAAAAGATGGCAATAGTGGAATTTATTTAAGAGGTCGTTACGAAGTTCAAGTAGCTGATAACAAAGGATTGTCACCTGATGATATTTTGTTTGGAGGTGTTTATGGATTTCTTACACCTAACGAAATGGTTGCCAAATCTGCTGGCGAATGGCAAGCCTACGATATTACTTTGATAGGAAATCGAGTTACGATTGTCGCTAATGGTAAGACCATTATTAATGACCAAATCATTCCTGGAATTACTGGAGGTGCATTGGATAGTAGAGAAGGAGAACCTGGACCGATTATGTTGCAGGGTGATCATGGACCAGTTGATTATAGAAATATTGTGATTACTCCGATTATGAAATAAGAGAAAATAAGAGCTTGTTGGGGAATTATATTTCGGCTAAAAACGCCCTTTTTTTGATGGCACTTCTTTGAAAAAAAAGTCAAATAGCGCAGACTATATTCCTATTTTTTCGCATCGTTTCATCAAAAAATGAACATTTTTATCTCAAAATCTAATTCCCCAACAAGCTCTTAGAA
>JALZVK010000320.1 GCA_023301005.1 Saprospiraceae bacterium
TTCTAATTTAAATTAGAACTTAAACTTAAAAAGCCGGCTTTATGCCGGCTTTTTTTATATCTAGCTCTTAAGCAACTCCTAAGAAAACACTTCTTAAAAAACATCTCTTAAAAGAGAATTCTTAAACTCTATAAAATAAGAACTTAGAGAAAAGCTTTAGCTAATAGGCTATCGTAAACTTCTATCAGCTCTAGGGAAGCATACTCATCTTCAACATGACACTGAGCAGAGTGCCCTGGCCCAAAGTTAAAACACGGAATATCTAGCATTGCTAACTGAGCCACATCAGTCCAAGCTTGTTTAGCTTGGATATCAGCTCCTGTATTTTTAATTACTTTTAAAAATAGCTCAGACTCAACTACTTTTGCTGAAGGAGAAGTATCCTTAATCTTAACCTCTAGGTTTTCAATATTATAAGACTTGATTAAATCTAGGAGATACTGAACTGCTTGCTCCTCAGTATAGATTGGCGCGAATCTAAAATTAAGATTTGCTCTCCAAAAACCAGGAACACTTGTTCTTCCAGGTTCACTTGAACTCTCAGTTAGCTCAATCACATCAAAAAAATCAACTCCACACACTGTATGTTTCTTAGGCTCAAATTGTTTTATTTTTTCAATAAAAGGCAAGGCATTATATAAAGCGTTCTCCCCCTGCCAAGGCCTTGCCGAGTGACATGCTTTTCCACTTACAATAATATCTGCATGCAAACTACCGACACAACCAAGCTGAATACTATTATCAGTTGGCTCGCCTACTACAGCTAAATCAATTGTAGAGAAAAACTTCGGAAAGTTCTCTATCAAGTCATATAGGCCATTGTCTTGCATTGCAGTCTTTTCTTCTCTTGCATACAAAATTAAAGATAAATTATAGTTGTCACACAGAGCTTCAAGGTTATTAGCTACAAATGCAAAAGCACAAGCAACGCCAGATTGCATATCACTGGCTCCAGCCCCGTGAATATTGCCATTTTCTACTCTAGGCTCAAAATGCTCAGGCACAACATCAGAGTGACCCACAAAACATAAATGAGGCTTATCTTCTTGCCCACTTGATTTTTTACTTGGCAGAATAAAAATTAAAGAATTATTAGACTCTTTTACTTCAGTGTCACTGGGCAAGTTTTCTTTAGACCAGTTCTTAAAAAAACTAACCATTTCCTGCTCACTATGTGTTGGAGATTTAATAGCTAGAATTTCTTTTAGTAAATCTTTTGAATTTATCATTTGTTTTTCCATTCTGTTTTTTCTTTTGATCTATTAGATCTCTAACTCCATTATTCTACTAGCTGTTTGCTTACATAGTTCTTCACCTACGCAGTAGACTAGCCTTGCATAACCTTTGCCATCATCTCCAAAAGCATCTCCTGGAGTAATCACTAAGTCTTTTTCTAGAAACTTCTCAAAAATTGCTTTTGAGCTAGGTAATTTTTCATGAGAGAACCAAAGATAGAAGGTAGCCTCTCCACCAAAGACATAAAACCCCTTAGCTTCAAGGGCTGCTTTGATTATGTCTCTTTTTTGCTTGTAATCATCTCTAAAAACATTTGGGTGTTCATCGTCAGACCAAGCAGCAATTGCAGCTTCTTGAACAAATACAGGGCTTCCCAAGCCTGCTGGAGCTCTAATAAAGGCAAAAGCAGCTATTAGCTCTTTATTAAGCGAAATAACAGCTCCACTTCTATATCCAGTCATTCTACTTCTTTTTGACAAAGACCTAAGAACAATCCAATTCTTTGAATTATGAAATTCTAAAAGTGAAGTTACTTTTTCTCCGTATGCAATCTCTAGATAACATTCATCAGAGCAAATTAAGAAATCGTGTTTTTCAGCTAATGCTAATAACTTTTCTATATACTGCCTACTAGCAATTGCACTAGTTGGGTTATGGGGACTATTTAGCCAGAACATTCTGCACTTATCCCAGTCACTAGGACTAAGAGAGTCTAGATCTGGTAAAAAGTTATTCTCTGCCTTTAGAGGCAACTCTCTATAATTAATTCCAAAAGCCTCAGCACTAGCCTTGTAGACAGGATATGCAATCGAGCCAAAAAATATCTCCGAGCCATCACTCCAATCAAAAACTAAAGGTAGATGAAAAACTGCTTCTTTTGTTCCATTACAAGAAATAATTTGAGTTTTTGGATCTAGGTCAATTTCGTAGGTTCTCTTTGCCCAGTCAGCTACTGCTGAGAGTAGGTTTCCCTGTCCTCTAGAAAGAGGATAGTTAACTCTAGAGTTATTCTCTAAATATGAGATTACTGCTTTAGGACTCCCTTCAAAAGTGTCTTCTTTTGGGTCTCCTATATAAAGGCTAATTATATCTCGACCTTGAGCCTTTAATTCATTAGCTTTGTGCTTACAAACGGCAAGTGAATATAACTTCTTACTTTTTACGTATTTACTAAAATTCAAATCTTAACCTTATTATTTTTAATTATTATTTTTAATTATTTTTATTAAGCTTATTTTTCTTAATTTTTGTTCCTATTTCTGTTTTTATTTAAATATACAGTCTTGAAATATACAGTGATTAATATAGATTACATCTAGCTTATTATCAAAAAAACAACATAAAAAAGAGTTATAAACATGGAAATTAAAAGCGTAGAAGATTTCAAATCATTTGTAAGTTCAGTAGAGTCAAAAGATTCTTATAAAAAGCCACTTGCTTTTGCTTTAGGTATTAGAAGAAAAAAAGCTGATAAAACTCTAGATGTATTTTTTCCAAAAATAAACTGGGATAATAACTTTGGTTCTGCCGCTGTTTTTATTGAAGAGCTATCTATTGGTTCAAATGAGAATACATTCCACAAAATCTCAACTGAGAAACTTAGTAAATGCTTAGATTACTTTAAGCCATTTTTTAATGATGGTAAAAAACATGGAAACATAGATGTAATAAAAACGACTATAGAATCGGC
>JALZVK010000321.1 GCA_023301005.1 Saprospiraceae bacterium
ATAAAACAAACCTTATCCAAAGGCTGACCTTCTTTCTCGTGCCCTTTAGGATAAGTCAAATCCACCTCAAAGTCATCAAACTGGAAACCATTACTTATTTTAAATCGACTAATCTTCATGTATTTATTATGTTTTTCCAACAATATAAAAAATCAAAAATAATCAATTAAACTAAAAGTTTTATTTTTTTTAATTTTAGAGAAAAAAAATGAAAAACATACTAACCATCTTCCTACTCCTTACTTTTTGTAACATTACATTTACACAAAATCAAACCTTTAATATTCTCCCTGAAAAAGAGCGTGCAAAAGTCATCGACGACATCCTCGAAGACCGACTCGACAACCTCTTACCGCAACTCATGGAACGTGCAGAAATTGATATGTGGATTCTTATATCAAGAGAATATAACGAAGACCCTGTGATGAAAACCATCTTGCCGAGTACATGGTTGTCCGCCCGTCGGCGAACGATTATGGTTTTTAATAAAAATAAAGAAACTGGTGAATTGGATAAAATTGCAATCGCTCGTTACTCCGTAGGTCGATTGTTACGTGGAGAGTGGAATGTCGATGTTTACCCTGATCAATGGGAAGCATTGATGAATATTATTAAAGAAAAAAATCCAAATTCTATTGGTTTAAATTACTCTAAAGATTTTGCTTTGGCGGATGGTTTGGTGCGAACTGAGTATGATGCTTTTATGGAAAAATTACCTAAGGAATTTCATTCCAAAGTACAATCTGCGCAAAAGTTGTCGATTGCTTGGTTGGAAACTCGTTCGCAAAAGGAGTTGGAAATTTATCCTTTGATTTGCAATATGGGACATCGGATTTTGCAAGAAGGATTATCTGAAAAACATATTCACCCTGGCATCACAACTACTGGCGAAGTGGAATGGGCATTGCGACAATTGGTTCGAGATTATGGATTGGAAACTTGGTTTCATCCTTCGGTTTCGATACAACGGTCGGAGGAAGGGAACAAAGAATTTTTACGTTCATTTGCTAATCGCCCAAAGGAACAAGTGATTCTTGCAGGAGACTTGTTACATGTGGATTTTGGAATTACTTACTTGCGATTGAATACTGATCAGCAACAACATTTTTATGTTTTAAAGCCTGGTGAAAAAGAGGTGCCGAAATATCTGAAAGCTGCTTTTAAAAATGGAAATCGAGTGCAAGATATTTTAACTGAAAATTTTAAAAAAGGAAAAACGGGGAATCAAATTTTATTGGATGCTTTGGCGCAGGCGAAGGCGGAAGGTTTGAATGCTGCGATTTATACGCACCCAATTGGTTTGCATGGTCATGCTGCTGGTCCGACGATTGGTATGTGGGATTCGCAAGGTGGAGTGAAGGGGAAAGGTGATTATCCTTTGTATGAAAATACTGCTTACTCGATTGAATTGTTCGCTGCTACTGAGGTGAAGGAATGGGGGAAGATCGTTAGAATTATGTTGGAAGAGAATGGGGTTTTTACGGAGGATGGATTTTATTTTTTGGATGGTAGGATGGAAGAAATTTTGACGATTCCGAGGAGGTGATTTTTTGACGATGAAACTTTGACGATGAAATTTTTTTACGATTTGACTGAATTAGGGAAAAGGGGAAGACGGATTTGAGAAGTTCGAAGTTTGACGAATTTACTTGGAGAGCGATTTAGATTTTTACTTACTTCGTAAGTGGTTTGTTATTTAAGTAAAAAACAAAAACCCAAATCTTCATTTTGAAGATTTGGGTTTCCTATTTATAAAAAATAAAATACTTACGAAGTAAGCTAAACTAAGTTCAAACAAGTTCATTCGACAAACTTCATATTTCTCAAATCCGTCTTCCCTCTTTCCCTTTTTCAGTCTAATAGTAAAAAGAGTTAACTCGTCAAAACTTCTAAATTCGATTGTTCCCTTGTTCGAATGCTCGAATGTTCCCTAGTTATTTCCTTCAGGCAAAACCAAAGGATTTTTCTTATCAATCTTTTTCACCTTACGGCTAGATTTAAAAGGAATATATCGGTTAGGACGTTGTTGAATATCAAACATTAATATATTCGCTTTATTAGCAGCATCTTTGATTTCTTCATATAGTTTATCATCGTTCGCTAGCTTACCTAAAGAACCTTCTCCTTTATTTATTTTATCCAAAACTTTATTCAAGTTATCAATTGTTCCTTGCGCATTTTTCATAGTAGCGGTTAACTCTTTGATAGCAGTTTGAGCATCAGCAAGCGTTTTGGTCGTACTATCAGAAATACCTTTTAGGTCAACATTATTTAATTTATTTGAAGCTGTATTGGCATTGCCAATGATTGATTTTATATCGTTAGGATTGATGCTAGAAGTTACTCCATTTACATCTTCGAGAATGTCATTGATTTTTCCATTACGACGTAATTCCTTATTTACAAGGTTGGACATTGTTCTTAAGTTAGACATTGTAGCTTGGAGGTCAGTCATACTTTTCCCTATCGCATTATTAGGGTCGTTCATCATCTTATCCAAATCTTTAGTTACACTCTGTAATCCGACTGAAACTTTATCCATATAAGCATCCATCTCATCAGGTGTCATAATGGAGTTCGGAATAGATTTGTAAATACTTGTTAAATAATCTCCACTTTTTGCACAAGTATTATCCACACATGGATCTTTAAAAACGATAGCAACACTTTTATCACCCATCACAGTTTGTCTGATTTCAGCAACTGCATTTTTAGGAACTTTAAAAGTATGTTTAACTTCTATTTCGACTACTATTTTTTGCTGAGGTGCATCCACCTTTTCAAAAATATCAGTAACAGTACCTATTTGATAACCTCGAAAAGTAACTGGAGAAGAAGGTAACATTTGACCTATATCATCATATTCTGCGTAAAAGAATTGTTGAGCAGATAAAAGGTTTTGACCTTTGATAAATTTGTATCCCCAGATGGATACCGCTATTGCAATGACAGTTAAAATTCCTATTCGTGTTTCTCTTGACATAACCTATTGGTTTTTAATATGTTTCTGTTTAAACGGCAATTAGTAAAAATGGTTGTCTAATGTTAAAAGTTAACCTTAACTCTTTGTTCTCCTAAATAAGCAACCACAAATGCATCTTTAAAACCTAGTTTTCTTAATTCACGACAAGCAGTCGTCGCTTCATTCATGGTTTTAAAATTTCCCGCAAGGTACTTGAAAATTCCTTTTTCTTTTTTTATTTCTACAGGAAATTTCACCTTATTCCATTTTTTAGTTTTAGACTTTAATATTTGTTTTGAAGTCGCAATTTGGACACTAAAATGTTTTTTAACGACTTTCTTCTTTTTGCTAGCAGAAGATTGATATTTAGATGAATTACTAATTTTCGATTGAGACGTTGGATTATTGCTACCTGTATTGGTTTTATTTTGACTAGGAGAGATTTTCGTTTTTCTATTAGCAGGAAGCGCAGAAGGTGTCGTTGAGTTATCCAACTCAATTTCTTTTTTATAACTTATAAATGCCTGATAAATCGCAAACGCCAAATCATCTTGACCTTTATCTGATTTCATAAATTGCTCTTCTTTCAGATTGGTCAAATATCCTGACTCAATCAAAACGCTCGGCATTGCCGTTTCTCTTAATACTAAAAATCCAGCTTGTTTAACACCTCTACTTTTTCGCCCTGCGATGTGTTGGAAGTTATTTTCCACCTTTTGAGCAAATGAAATACTTTGTTCTAGAAATGCATTTTGAACCATCGACAAAATGATATGACCTTCAGGTGATTCAGGATCAAAACCATGATAATTCTTTTCATAATCTTTCTCTAAAAGAATTGCTTTATTTTCACGTTTAGCAACATCAAGATTTTCATCCGTATCATGCGCACCCATAATATAGGTTTCAGTTCCTCTTACAGATTGTTTGTGATGAGAAATAGCATTACAATGAATGGAAATAAAAAGGTCAGCATTATTACGATTGGCGATAGCAGCACGAGTATAAAGCGGAACAAATACATCTCGATCTCTCGTATAAATCACTTTTACTTTTGGAAATTTACTTTGAATATAATTACCAAGCTTTTTAGCAATTTTTAGAGAGATATGTTTTTCTTTAGAATGATTTCCAGAACAACCATGATCATGACCACCATGTCCAGGGTCAATGACAATAGTTCGTAATTGAAAATCAGTTTTTGCAGTGTGGTCTAGATGATTATCTTTGCCGTCCAAGTCCAAATACGAGGTGTTAATTTCGTTAACAATAGCTAAATATGGATAATAACTATAGTTAAAGTCGGGATTTGGATTAGACAAAAAGAGCATAACCAACGTTGTAAAGAGTATGTGGTAACGCATAATATTTCAAAGTTTTATAATTGTAATTTTTCTGTTGTATAAATTTCATCATTAGTATTGGGAAATACAATTTAAAAGTAACAAAAATCACCCCGTTTTGATGAAGTTGATTTACCTATTTATGTTTAAAAAAATAACATTTATTTCAATATTCACTTTACTTCTGGTAAATATTACCTTAGGTCAGGATATTCCTGTTTCCTCATTGGATTCATTAAGCAAAGATACGATTCCTTTAAGTATAAGTTCTGATTCCCTTTCTAATAATACTAACACTTCAAGTTTAAATGCTGCTGTAAATATTTCCCCTGATTCCCCAGATGATTCTGTGGAGTATGATGCTAAAGATTCGATGGATTATGATATCAAAAACAAAAAAGTCTATCTCTACGGAGAAGCTATTGTTACTCAAAATGATATTCAGTTAACCGCCGAAAGGATTACGATTGATTTTGGAAATAACATTGTAATTGCGGAAGGTCTTACTGATAGTTTAGGACATCGTATTGGGAATCCAAAATTTGAACAAGGAGAACAAAACTTCTCTTGTAATAAGATGAAGTTTAATTTTAAAACAAAGAAAGGAATCGTTTACGATGCCGTGACTCAAGAGGGCGATTTATATATACATGGTAGCCAAGCAAAAATATATCAAGGCGTAAAAATAAATCCTTTGGATACACTTGCTGATGATATTGCTTATAATCGAAATGCCATTTTTACCACTTGTAATCATCCTGAACCTCATTTTGGAATTAGAGCTAGAAAGCTAAAAATGATTGCTGGAAAAGTTGCCGTGGTCGGTGCTTCCAATATTGAACTCGGAGGAGTGCCTACGCCGTTGGCATTGCCGTTTGGTTTTTTTCCATTAAAACAAGGTGCACGGACAGGTTTGATATTTCCAAGAGATTATGAATTTTCAGATCAATGGGGATTTGGTTTGAGGAATGTAGGTTGGTATTTTCCTATCAATGATAATTGGGATGCTAAAGTATTGGGTAATATATATTTTAGAGGAACTTGGGGACTATCGGTTGATGCTCGATATAAATATCGTTATCGGAATTCTGGAAATTTTAATCTTGCTTTTTCTGATCAAACTCGAGAACAAGCTGATGCAAGTAATATAAGAGATAGATCTTTGAGTTTGCGTTGGTCGCATTCGCAAGATAGAGCAGCACATCCTCATCGTTCATTAAGTGCTAGTGTCAATATTCAAACGAATGGTTTTCAGAGTCGAAATTTTAATGATGCGAATAGTGTGTTAAATAATTCATTAAGTTCCAATGTCAATTATAGAAGAAGTTTCCCTGGGAGTCCATTTAACTTAACTGCGAGTATGAGTCATTCGCAAAATACTCGTTCCAATGCTGTTACATTTAATTTGCCAACAGTTGGATTAAGTATGAATCGTATTTACCCATTTAAAAATAAAAAGAGAGTAGGGGAAGAGAAATGGTACGAGAAAATTACATTGAAATATGATATGGATGGGAGGAATCAATTATCGACAACTGATACAACACTCTTTACTAGTGAGACTTTAGAGAGTGCGCAATTCGGAATGCGTCATAGGATGAGTACTGATTTGAATTTTAAAATATTTAAATATATCAATGTCGCACCTAACATCAGTTATACTGATGTATGGTATGGAAATGAAATCGAAAGAGAATTTGATAATGTAATTGATACTACTCAAACGATTTTATATAATGCTGATGGAAGTGTGTTGGGTGTACAAATTGACACCATTTCTTTTGGAAGTTTGCAAGACAATAAAATCAATGGCTTCTCTCGATTTTTCCAAATGAATGCAGGAGTCAATATGAATACGACGATGTATTATACCAAGCTTTTTAGAAAAGGATTTATTCGAGGTGTACGACATGTTGCGAAGCCAAGAGTTGGATTGACTTACACGCCTGATTACACCAATCCTGAATTTGGTTATTATAGAGATGCGATTACACCTGCTACTCCTCTAAATGAATTTATGGCTGATACGAGTACCTATACTGTATTCGCAGATGGAATATATGGAAGCCCAGGTGCAGGCGGTAGACAAATGAGATTGACGTATGGAGTGAGAAATAATTTAGAAGCTAAGTATTGGTCAGCAAAAGATTCTACTGCTAAGAAGATAAAACTATTTGATAATATTGATGTCAATGGTAGTTATGATCTTGCTAGAGATTCGTTGAATTGGAGTGATGTTCGAGCAAGTGGAAATACTCGACTCTTTGACGGATTGACTAATATAACATTAAACGCACGTTGGAGTCCTTATGCTTTAAATAGTACTCGGACAGGTGAGATTAATGAATTTTATTGGAAGGAGAATAAACGGCTTTTGCGTTTTGAAGAGTTGACCATGCGGACGAGTACCAACTTTACTATCAAACAAGTTCGACAATTATTTACAGGGAAAAAAGTTGAAAATGCTCAAGAACCTCAACAATCTATACAAAGAGATCTTAACGGTATTCCTCTCAATAATGGAAATGTTCCTCGTGGTGATGAAAATGCCAAAAGAGTATCGGATGGCTTTTTAGATTTGTTTGATAGTTTTAGAATCAATTATAATTTTAATTTGACATTAGCTCCTTCTGCGGAAACAGGGAATGATACTTTGACGATTGCAAGTCATTCTATCGAGACGCGTGGTACTATCAAATTGACTGATAATTGGAATGTTACGGTTGGAAGAATTGGTTATAATTTTAATGAGAAACGAGTAACGTATCCTTCTTTTTCTTTTTACCGAGATTTGCATTGTTGGGAAATGGGAATGAGTTGGCAGCCTGATCGGACGACTTATAGTTTCTTCTTGAGGGTAAAACCTTCGTCGCTTGATTTTATAGAATTGCCTTATCAGAAGAATAATGCGGATGGACGGTTTCAAGGGTTTTGAACATTCGAGCATTCGAACATTCGAACAATCGAATTATGAAGTTTTGACGAGTTGGCTTGTTTTCCTTTGCATTTACTTACTTCGTAAGTGTTTTGTTTTTTTTATAAAAAACAGAAACCCAAATCTTCATTTTGAAGATTTGGGTTTCTTGATTTCCAGTCAAATCGTAAAAGAAGTTAATTCGTCAAACTTCTAAATTCGAATGTTCGAATGCTCGAATGTTCCCTTGTTCAGTCAAATCGTAATAGAAGTTAATTCGTCAAAACTTCAAAAACTCCCAAAAGCAATAAGCCCAATAGCAGCAATCGCCAACAAAACACCGCCCCAATTCGCTTTCGATAATTTCTCACTAAAAAACAAATAAGCAAACAACGCAGACAAAGCAATTATCGAAACATTATTGATTGGAAAAAATACCGAGCCTTCCCAACCTTCTTTGATAGCAACCAATATCAAGTAAATAGAAAAGAAATTAGGAACACCTAAAACGATTCCACCAATTATATTTTTATAGGAAAATGTCAAACGACCTGAAATCAAACCCGCAATCACCGCAAGCAGTCCAAACGATCCTGCAATACCAAAAAGCGTCGCTGTAAATTTTAATCCACCACCATCTGTTCCTAGAATTTCAATTTGTACATATTGTAAAAGCGACTCAATAGTCGTAGAAATTAACAATACAATTACGGGAAATGCAAACATCCATTTTGGAATGTTTTCTAAATTTGAGAAATCATCTTTCTTAGGTAGGTTGGTTAAATAAATAGCAACAACACCTGCTAATAATCCAATCACTTTCCAAGCATTGATATTTTCGCTATACATATAAAAAGCAATCGGAACGGTCAAAACGATTGACATCTTTTGCATGATAGTCGTCAGCGTCACTCCAAATTTTTGAAAGGTATAAGCCGTAAAATTAAAACCGCTTATAAATATTAAACCTAAAAAAAGGGCATAAGGAAACCAATCTTGTTGATGAACGTTTGACTCAATTGGATTTTCACCCAAAGTCAAAGCAGCCATTCCAACACAAACAAAATAATTGACTACAATTGCTTGAAGTGTATTCACGCCATAGCGCGGATAAAGTTTAAATATAAATCCAATAACAGTATTGGTCAGAATACAAATGAGGAGTGTTTGCATGATTTTTTTGAGTGATTTTTTTACCGCAGATTTTTAAAAAGAGTTAACAACCGATTAACAATCATTGGAACTTCATTAACAAAGAGTCTAAGTAATTTTTTTGAATATTGAAGTAAGACTTAACGAGAGGCGAAAGTAAGATTTTAAAAGAAAACTATTGCTTTTAAATTCCTTTTAAAAAATACGTTTTTTGTCCTTCAAAAATTGAAATACAAAATTAAGTCTATTAAGTTTTTGTTTATATTTGCGAAAAATAGAATTTTCAAAATCGAATAAAATATAAAAAAATGAGTTTAACCATCACTACGGTTTTTATTGGTACGGCGATATTTGCAGCATTGTGGACCTTTTTGACATCGACTGTATTTAGCCAACGTAAAAATTTGATTGTCAGTTATTTACAAAATTTTTCAGGAGGGTTTTTTATATTTTCAGGTATTGTAAAAGCAGTTGATCCATTAGGAACTTCTTATAAAATGGTCGATTATTTTACAGAATTTGAAACAACATTTGCTGAAACGTGGATGTCATTTATAGCTCCATTGTTTCCATTCCTTTCTAATTATTCTACAGGATTTTCGGTTTTTATGATTGTCTTAGAAGTTGTTTTAGGAATTATGTTATTGATTGGATCGAATAATAAATTAGCAAGTTGGTTGTTTTTTCTTATCGTAGGTTTCTTTACTTTTTTAACTGGATTTACTGCATTGACAGGTTATGTTCCTGAGGGGATTAATTTCTTTGACTTTGGAAATTGGGGCGCATTTAAAGAAACCAATATGAAAGTAACCGATTGTGGATGCTTTGGAGATTTCTTAAAATTAGAACCATTTACTTCCTTCAAAAAAGATTTGATTTTATTGATTCCAGCTTTTGTTTTTCTTTTTAGAACAAAAGATATGCACACGATCTTTTCTCCAAAATTAAGAACAGGACTTGTAGTAGGAAGTATTGCAGCATTTAGTTTGTATTGTTTTAGCAATTATGTTTGGGATATTCCTGGGCAAGATTTTCGTCCATTTAGAGTTGGTGTAGATATTAAAAAACAAAAAGCATTAGAAGAAGAGTCGATGGCGAATGCACCTGTTTTTTATAATCTAACTCATAAAGAAACTGGGGAGGTTAAGGAGAATTTATCCATGAATGAATTTCTAGCATTATACAAGGATCCAACATTTCAAAAGGACAAATATGAAACAGATCAAACTACAGCTAAACCTGAAATTCCTCAAACTAAAATTAGCGAATTCGGAGTGGAGAGTCTGGAAGGAAATGAAATTTCGCAAGAATTATTAGATCAGCAAGGATATAGTTTGATGTATGTATGTTATACTTTAGGATATGAGCAAGGAGAAAAAACTATGATGGTTGCGGATACTTCGTTCCTAGTTGATACGGTAGGAACGCCAGGTACAGCAGAATTTCAAATGGTTAAAAAGATAGATAAGATTACTCAGCGAAAAGAAACTGTTACAGATTATATCTTTACGGATGAGTATAAAAGTCGTTTTACAGATGTCGTAAATCCATTTGCAAAAGCTGCTCAAGCTGCGGGTGTAAATGTCTATGCAATTGCTGGAAAAGCAGGGGAGAATGTGATTAAAGATTTTTCAGCTGAAGTTGAAGCGAGTTATCCAATTCACATGGCGGATGATATTTTATTAAAAACTATTGTTCGATCGAATCCTGGAATTGTATTGTTAAAAGATGGTGCTGTTGTTAAAAAATGGCATGTGAAACGATTGCCGAGTTTTGAGGAAATTAAGGCTGAATATATTAAGTAGAGGGAACATTCGAACACTCGAATTTTGACGATTTAACTTCTTTAACGATTTAACTGAAAAAGGGAAAAAGGGAAGACGGATTTGAGAAGTTTGAAGTTTGTCGAATTGACTTGTTTTTACTTGCTCCGTAAGTGTTTTATTTTTTATAAAAAACTAGAAACCCAAATCTTCAAAAAGAAGATTTGGGTTTCTTATTTAAAAAAAAAATAACAATAAATTTACGGAGTAAGTAAGTGAAAAAAATCAAAGGAATACAAGTCTATTCGTCAATACTTCAAACTTCTCAAATCCGTCTTCCCTAATTCCCTTTTTCAGTTAAATCGTTAAAGAAGTTAAATCGTCAAAATTCGAGTGTTCGAATGTTCCCTCGTTCAAATTTTCTCCTTAATAAATCCAACAATGTCCTCAAACTGCCCTGACTCAAAACTCTTCCAATGTTCATCTTTTCTAAACCAAGTCATTTGTCGTTTAGCGTATCTTCTTGAATTTCTTTTCACTAACTCAATAGCCTCTTCGAGGCTAATATTATTTTTAAAAAAATCGAAAAACTCTTGATAGCCAACAGTTTGTAAAGCATTTTTATGTTGAAATGGAATGAGTTGTTTTACTTCATCGAGCAATCCAGCTTCCATCATCAAATCCACTCGACGATTAATTCGATCATAAAGAATAGCTCTGTCCATCGACAAGTTGATATAAATAGGAGTGAAGTCTCTCGGTTTCTTTTTTTGATTTTGAAAAGAAGAAAAAGATTGTCCACTTGTTTTTATAACATTAACTGCACGTAACAATCGGACATGATTATTCAAGTCTACTTTTTCATAATACTTAGGGTCAGCTTCTTTTACAATAGCTCTAAGGGCATCAATTCCTTTTTCATTATAAAGGTTAAGGACATCATTTTTAATTTCTTCAGGAATATCAGGATACTCATCAAGACCTTCGCATAATGCTCTGATAAATAAACCCGAACCTCCCACAAGCAATGCCACATCATTTTTTAAATATAAATTTCGCAAAACCTCCAAAGCATCTTGCTCAAAGTCTCCAACATTATAATCAGTCGCAATACTCAAATGATTGATCAGATGATGTGGTGCCGCTTCTAATTCATCCTTAGTAGGTTTGGCAGTACCAATACTCATCTCTTGATAAAATTGCCGACTATCACATGAGACAATCTCAGTATTGAAATGTTGAGCTAATTGAATCCCCATTGCAGTTTTGCCTGTAGCAGTTGCACCTCCGATGACGATTAGAAATTTTTGATCTGACATTTTGCAAAAGTAAAAAATTCTTGGAAAAGAGACCGCTTCGCTACGAGAGGAGAGATTGTGCGCTGCGCTTACTGAGAGATCGCTTCGCTGAGAGAGGACGAATTTACTTTTTTTATGATTTATCTTAGAATGACTTAGATGTGAGTAATCTAAGATAAATCGTAAAATTTGATAACTCGTCAACTCTCAGCGCAGCGATTCCTCCGTAAGCGCAGCGCACAATCTCTCCTCTCTCAGCGAAGCGCTCTCAAAAAAAAAGCCCTTGCTCAAAACGAACAAGGGCTTCATGGATTCTTTTTTTATATCTTAGAAAGAAGGGCAAAGTATTCTACGTTTCTTTCTTTTTTTCTTAAATTTTTTGTTTTTGTAACGTTTCGCTCTTTTCTTTTTCTTGTATTTTTTAGCTTTAGTAGAAGTAGATCTACTTGAGCTTTTAACAGAAGAGCCACCTACAGATTTAGAACGAGCTACGGGCAATGCAGCAACATTTCTAGCAGGTTTAGTTACTTCTTGAACCACCAATTTTTCAGGTGTTTCTTTAGGTGTAGTTACTTTAACTTTAGGTTCAGTAACTTCTTTTTGAACCACTTTAGGTTCTTTCTCGGTTTTGATCATGATAACCTCTCCTAATCCAAAAGCATTAATATCGAAATTTGCATTTAAGATATCAATGTCACTTGCATTGTCTTCTTTAACTACAACAGTAGTTGAAGAATTGTCAGCATCTACGTACTGTTTTTTAACTTGTGAAAAGGTGGATGACAGGAATAGGCATGAGAAGATCACTAATGAACTTAGATACTTCATGGGATAATTAGTTTTATTAATAAATGTTTGTCCGTTAAAAAGGTTATTGATATGTTCCCCTTAACAACGAATGTTTGTAAAAATATGTTCAAAATTCAAGTTACAAAAAATGTGAAACAAATGTGTTTTCAACTTGTAATTTATTACTTATTGTGACAACATAAACGTTATCCAGTCACTTAGAAGTATGTTAAATAAATATTCTACAATGTTTTGTATTAATACTAATTAGAACTCTTTTATTTGGCGTAACTATCTGTTATTTAGGCATTTGTAAATGTATAAAAATTTAATATTAGTGACTTGGTAAAATAAAGAGTTAATTTTTTGATTAAAAATATCTAGTGTTTTATGCTGTTTTTATAACAAAACAGTGATATGTTATTTAAATGTTATTTAAATTTTTTTTCGCATTTATTAGCTCTATTATTAAAATACCTAAAAAAACGTATAATCTAAGTCTGTTATAGAAGATTATAAAATGATGACTTTTAATCAAAATATTCTATTCTAATATCTAATACTTGATTCGCCTATTTTCGAGCGATTGATAATCCAAAGGTTATAATCCAAACTATTGATAATTCCATTTCCATCTCCATCAATAGGTAAATATTGATTTAAAATTGCGCTCTGAATTTTCCATTTATTAAAATCATTACTGTTAATAATTCCTGTACTATCATAATCTCCCGCAAAGAGCATATATTTTCCATTGATTAATTTAAGTTGATCTATTCCTTGAGCTTGACTTGCATTTGTTGTGAAATCATAGACACTTCCATTATAAGGACTTGAAGAAATAATTGCTAAATGTGAGTGGTGGTGAATACTGATAGTCTTTCCTATTGCATTAGGAATAGGTATTCCAAGCGAACCATCTAAGCGAACTAGTTCTCCATTTTGTGTTACAAATCCAGCAGCTTGATTTAAAATATTTCCGTTGTCATCTCTAGATGAAATTAAAACCCAATCGACAACTCCCGAAGGTATCGAAGATACATTTTCAGTACCGTTATAAAACCAAGGTGAAGTGTTAAAAGGGTGGGAGAGCGGCAATAAATTTTTATCTGCTAATTGCGTGTGCATATTGTTATTATCTGCATCGTATAATCCTTCTAACAATACATTTGCATCAACGATACATTTTTTACTGGTATAAGTAATGAATAATTTAGGAGCTAATTGAGAAGAACCATCAAAAGATTTTGCAGTACGAATACCACTTCCTTCCAACAATAAAGTAATAGCATTACCTGATGAAAAATCAGTTCGATTAATGATCTCTTGAATGATGAGAGAGAGGTCGTTTGTTTGTTGAATTGTCCCAATTGTATTCCATGGTTCAGGTTGCCAGGTTATACTATTTAATGTATTAGACCGATTGGTGATATTATTGGTGGATGTAGTAAATGAGGGAGCGTTACCTATATTTTCTCCTTTAATAATAATTGTAGTAGGTTCAATATCTATCTCATCTGTGGTAAATTCAATTACAGCATTTTTTATTTTAGCACCTTGAGGAATATTAATATTTTGAAATCTAATTCCAGTTG
>JALZVK010000322.1 GCA_023301005.1 Saprospiraceae bacterium
CAAAAAGAAAGGTAAGACGTTTAAGAAAGTAGCCATTGGCAGTGCAGTTGTGGTAGGAGCAGCTTTCTATTTTGCAGGAGACTTCATACTTGAGTCATTGGGGTTTTAGAGTGTATATTAAAAAGAAGGAGAAGAATGACAAAATATACAGGGGAGCTTTAATGGCTCCTCTGAATCTTAACTTAGCGTCAAGCCACAAACTGCTACTGCTTGGATAAAGTTATAAGCAATTCACTAGAAAAGAACCTTACCAAGAGAGAGTTAGATTCACTTTTAATAGCATCCATGAAGAAAGGGTAAAAGTCGTATATTAGCAATGAAATCAATTCATCCTTAAAACAAAACCTCTATCTATGGTCTCCTTTGAAAAACCAAAATATACATTCCCATTCGATTATAAAGACCAAATATCTTCTCTTAAAAAGCATAAAAAGCACAGAAGTATACCTAAGAAGAATAGAGACAGTCTTTTAGTTTGCACTTGGAATATTGCAAACCTAGGTCTGCATAAAAGACAAACTGACCACTATCGGATAATCGCTGAATTACTGTCATGGTTTGACATAATTGCGATTCAAGAAGTTCACGATGACCTATCTGGATTATACAAGTTAGAGGAGTTTCTAGGAACTGAGTATGACTTAATATTTACCGATAAGGGAGGCAATGATGAGCGAGCTGCATACTTCTATGACGCCAACAAAGTCGAAAGATTACAAATGGTAGGCGAACTTGCCATTCCTGTTGCCGAGCATCGTCACATAAAGCTTCCTGATATAAAAACCAAATTTACAGGATTTGACCGAAACCCATTTATCGTGAGTTTTCAGTTCAAGGAGGAGCGATTTGTCCTGATTAATGCACACTTATACTTTGGTAATAATAAGAAAGCTGCAAAAAACAGAAGGTCACTAGAGGCGTACGCTATTGGGCGGTATGCTGACCTTAGGAGAAACGACAAACACACATTTACAGATAAGATTATAGCCTTAGGTGACTTTAATATTCCAAAAGCAATAAAAGGAGATGTAATATTTGATGCCCTTAGCAAAAGAGGTTTAACACTACCGAAATATTCGACGAAATTAGCATCTAGCATCTCTACAGATGCTGAGTATGACCAAGTAATGTTCTTCCCTAACATTAAGAAGAAAGTAGTCAATAACGGTGTATTCGATTTTGATGGAGTTATATTCGAAGAACTTTGGGCTAAAAGTGAAAGTGATTTCAAAAAGTACTGTCGATACTACATTTCAGACCATAGACCTATGTGGGTTGAATTACGGTTTTAGTGCGTCTATTTAGAATAACAAATATGGAAGAAATTATTAATAAGGATGCTGAAGGATTTGCTAATGCCTTAAAGAAAGTTACTATTGGAAATAGCATATCTATAGGCAACTTCAAGTTGTTTGGTGAGAAAGGTCAGGAGTTCAATAATGAACGAGACATGTTAGAGGGAGTACATGGATATAAATTCCCTCTTCTTTCAGGTGATTTGCAATTGTCAGTCCAATTATATGAAAATATAAGCAAGCATTATCGTTTATTTTGCTTCACTAAGTTCAATGGGAAGTCAGGAATGACATTCTCGATGAACTTAACAACTGAAAAGGAAAGTGATAATATTATTTTTCTTACTCAAAAGATAAAGTTTACAGAGCAGTATGAAGGTAGTAAAGAACTAGGTAAGGCACATAGAAGACAAAAGCAGGTAATACTTGCAGAAATGCTGCACAATCTTGATTTGACGGTGACTGATAATAATGAGCTAATTTTAGGAATCTACAATCCCGAATACAAGTCCTTTGTCAATACAAACGGCGTACAATTTTTAAATGACTTCATTGTAACGTCAATACTTAAGGGACACTTCCAAGGGAATAAGGGCTATCAGCTCGAAATTCTACCTTCATTTAGTATAGCAGAGCGAATTGCCAAAAGTAGAGATAGTGAGATATCTCAATTACCTAGCAAAGTAGTAGACAATAAAAGTAAGAGAAATATCCCACTAGGAATGAGATATAAAGTTTTGCATAGGGATGATTTTAAATGTTTCAAATGTGGGCGTAGTGCTGAAGATGGAATTAAGTTGCATATCGACCACATAAAACCATACTCCCTTGGAGGGTTAACTGAATTAGATAATTTGCAAACATTATGTAATCAATGCAATATTGGCAAGAGCAATAAGTTTATCGGCTAGACTAATAATGAGTACATAGTTTAAGTTTCAAAAAAGCTCAAATTTATTACAATGACCTGTGTATATTGTATTTCTTAACTAATTGCAACTAAAAGTAATGCACAACTAATTTTGTTTACATCTACGAACCACTTAGACAATGAATAAAAAGCAGAATCAACAATGACTATAGCTCAATACATAGAGACCGTAAATAAGAGATATACTTCAGGAATATCTCGTGAACATTTATACAGAGGAGACTTCGAGAACCTCTTTAGAGCCCTTATAAAGGGCGTAGAGATAACAAACGAACCAGCCAAGGTTACGGGACTGTGGCAGCCCTGATTGCGTCCTGACAAAGGGGAAAATACCCATAGGAATAGAGGCTAAGGACATAGGGAAAGACCTTAATAGCAAGTCCTATAAGGAGCAGTTTGGGAGGTATAAGAAAGCACTAGACAATCTAAAAATTACGGATTACGTTTGGTTCCAATTCTTTAAAAATTGAGAACTAGTACATGAGGTGAGAATAGCAGAGATAGTGGTCGGGAAGGTAAAGGCAATAGAAGGGAGCTTCAAGCAATTTGAGAGCCTCCTTCGAGACTTCGCAACATTCAAAGACAAACTCTTAAATCAACTAAGAAGCTTATCATTGGGATGCATCTATAAAAGAATTATGTACGTAGATTAACAATAGAGGTTCATCGAAAATTGACTATAGAAACGAACTTAAAAGGTAATTAAAGTGTAATATCAGCGTTCTGATTTATTATTAGACCTAATTAGATATAAATGTATAAAGGTAAGAGATGAGCTTCCAAAAGTTATTTTATGTAAAAAAACGAAAACCAAATTATGCGTCAGTGCTTAGGAAGAAAAAAGGGTAATCTACTCAAAAGATGTAAGATAAAAAGCCCTAATTATTACTGCGGACATCATACCTGGCAACCATTAAAACAATTATTTACAATTTTCACCTTAGTGGGTGGAGCTTGGATGGGAGCAACGGAGCTATGTGAATCTTTTGGTTGGCCGAAACCATACACTTATTTCGAAAAGGCATCAGGTTTCGACAAATCAGATACTAGCATAAATTCGTTTGGTGTTTTAAATTCAGAAGAAGTAAAAACTAAACTAACAAGAGACACTTCAGGCACAAAGATTGGAATAATCAACTTGAAGAACATTAAAAATCAAGAGCCGAACATATTAAACAATCTTTATTCCGAGCACCTAAACACCTTAGCAAAAGCAGACACACTAGATATGTTAGCCTTAGATATTAGTGTGCAGTATGAAGGACTTTTAGATACAGGAATTGTATCAAGTATCTTTAAAAATTATGATTTTGATGTTTTGGTTTGGGGATTATTTAATGATAATTGCAAGGTAGATGAATTTTGCATTAATTATAAAGTAAACCCGTATTTAAGAACTAACCTTGAAGGTCTAGTTCGGAATGCAGATAGAACTACTCTCAACTTTACAAAAGGCAGTGTTAATGATTTGCTTTCTGGAGAATTAAGTGGAGATCTTAATCAAATTTTATACACTCTTTGTTTGGCAAAATTAAATCGAGACAGAAATGATAAAGGAACTTTAACACTAATTGAAAAATGCAAAGCTAAAGGTATTACAAATAATTCTATAGACTTTTTAGAGGCTTATGCTCTAATGTATCTTGGCATTGAAATGCAGAGGTGTAGAAAGTTGTACGAAGGTATATTAAGTAATTCTCAAGGTTGTGAAACTTATAGATTGGCTTCTTTTAGTAATTTAGCAGAAATAAATTCTGGTCGAAAAGATAGTATTGGTTATTTAACATGCGCTAAATCTGGTGTTGATTTATTTTATAATTGCGGGATGAATGATTACTTCAACTTAATTGTCTTGATGTATCAATTGGGTGAGGCTAGCTATATAAATGGTAAAATTGAAAGTAGTTTATTCAACTATGCAAAAGGCTTGCGACTAATTGATAGTTTAAATCTTGCAGGTCATCCAGTACATTCTAAAATGTTGTTAGAAACGAGCTTTATTGCGAATGAGATAGGGCAACATCAATTGGCGTATGAACTTAGTCAAAAAGCACTTAAGCAAATTGAAATTAACTCCGACTACCTCAAAGCTCATAAGTTAGATTATTTAATTCAGGGTGCTAATGCTGCTCGTTTTGCAAACAAGAAGGAAGAAGCATATCTATTGTTTGTCAAAGCTTATCGGAATGAAAGGGAGTTACTTTTACTACAATCCGATATTATGAAGATGTTATCATTTATGTGTAATCATGCTCATATGGTTGGGAACATTGAATTAGTTAGTGAATTAAAAAATGATATTGAACGACTTAAAGAGCAAAGTGAATTCAATGATGATGAGATGATAAATTATTATCGTATAAAATTTATCTACTTTGAGATGAAAGGAGATTCATTAAAATCATACCTGAATTACAAGCAAGCTTTTTCATACGCTTCAAAGGTAGATGATGCTGATTTGAGTGCCTTTTACAAGGTTCTAATTCGCAAAAGCGGAGAACTTGGATTTTTAGGTGATAACGTAAAGTTTAAGAAGGCATTCAAGAAGCTTCAATCGGAGAGCCTTTTTTAAGACTACTGAAATCTCCATAAGTTAATGACTGCTAAACATGTTATTTTAAATATGAGGTCAATAATTATTATCACCAAGATTGACAAAAGGAAATGAAACAAATTGAGGAAAAAAATGGTCATGAGAGGATATAGATTTGCGGCGAACATTAAATAATTTGACAACATCCCTTTAACGGCATGGGAGTTTAACATAGGAGGCTATCTGCCTGCACAGAAGTGGTTAAAATACAGAAAAGGCAGAAAACTTAGCTTTGATGACATCCTGCAGTACCAGAAGATTATAGTAGCTCTACAGGAGACTGATAGATTGATGAAGGAGATTGATAAGATAGATATTGAATGATTTCAGTGAAAGGCTGAATGTAAGATGCACCCACAACAATTTATAAAACAATTATTATGAACAAAAAATATGACCAATTACTTGAGAAATTTAAAGATGGAGCAGTGCATTAATCAATACTCATAACAACGCAGATTATAAAATATGGATAGAGTCAAACTGGAATTAACAACCAAATCAATTAATGACTTTTCAGAGAAAAGAGAAAAGTTATTGGAAAAGGCACCTTTCCATTTCAATGTACTTGATGAAGCTAGAGTTGATGAGAACGCTCATAGTAAGATCTTGGGCAGATTATTAAAGTATAAGAGAGGTGGAAAATTTATACATTTAGAGTCCTTCTACAAAATCATAGGTCTAGAATTGAAAATTGATAACCCTAAAATTCGTATTGAGAAAGAGCGTATTGACATCAGTATTTTGGATAATTCATATGGCATAGTCATCGAGAATAAAGTACATTATGCAGTTGATCAGCTCGAACAAATTGATACGTATGTTAAAAGGTTATGCAACAAAGCCTACAAGATAGATAAGAACATCTATGTGATTTATTTGACTAGGCGTGGAGATAAGCCAGTTTCAGAAGCAAGCCTCTCACCTTTGTTAAGAAAATCTTTGGAAAGTAGAGATGGTTATAAAGAAGTTAATTTCGAAGTACACATACTTCCATGGCTGGCAGATGAAATATTGCCAGTTTGCCTAGATAAAGATCGAAATCTTATTTATGGGGTAGAGCAATATATAGACCATATAAAAGGTTTTTTAAATCATAGAAAAAAGGATGAGGTAATGAATAATAATCTAAGTAAATACCTAAAAAAGGAATTATCTATTTCTGAAGTTGATGATTCAGGAGTAATAGAGAAAATTGAAGAAAGAAGAAAGGAAGTATTGGCCTATCTTAATGGGTTAGATGGTATTAGGAAAGAAGTAACATTCCAGTTGCGTCGAGAATTTTTAGAGGCATTATTAAGTAGGCTGAATAGTGAGACAAAAGGAGAATGGGTTTGCACTAAAAGTATAAAACAACAACCATGTGAAATCGTCGATGCTAATGAAATATTTTTTGGTTTTAAAAGTACGAGCAAAGTATTCAAAGGACAGGAAATCTGTCTATCGGTTCAGATTTATAATAGAAGTAAATTTTTCTGTGGTTTTTATAAACTGGAAAATAGCCTGAATAAGGAATTGATCCAAGCTTTTAAAGATGGAGGTAAAGAGATGAATATTGGTTTTTGTGATTTTAAGAGGGAGAAGTGGGTTGCAATTGATTTACAAGACTATACATATAAGAGCGTACGAAAGCCAGCATGGAATGTATATGATGTTGAATGGGATAAATTTTATAAAACAGAGCTAACTGGGATGACAAATGTGTTTTTCGATAAAATCGAAGTAGTTTATAAAGCTTGGGAAGCTATATGTAATTTAAATAAGCTCCAATCGGATAAATAATCATAAAACCATGAATGTTAGAATTACCTGAAACCATCAAGGTACTTAGTCTCGTTGTCAAACTCCTCCTTCAATTTCTGATACTTATAGTCAAAGTGAGTAGGATAGGTAAAGATGTATAAGATAACAACACGAACGGCGAAGTTTAGCTTTCTTATTGGAAGTATGACAATACAAGCGTGCTGAAAATAGATAACGTGCTATGTTGTGACAGTGGCTTTTTCTTTAAGTTGAAAATAAAATGCTTTAAGCCTATCGAAATATTCAGTTTTAGAATAGATAATAAAAGGTTCGAATTCATCTTCAAACGAAGTTAGGTCTTCAATTGAAAAGGTAACATGCTCTTTCGAATCATCTTCATCTCCTTTGTCATAGTAACAAATGGTGAAGCAGCTCTCCTCAAATATACTAGAAATACAAGGCTGATCTTCATCCCTTGTCCATTCGATCTGCTTATCTTCAAGCTTTAATATGGCTTCTTTTAAATTTAGCATAGTCTCAATCTTTCTTAAGGTACAAATTAATCATGTGAATTGTTGAAGATTTCCCTTAATTCGTCAAGTCTATCGACAAATTTATCGGTATCTATGACAGTTTTAGTGCCTCTTTTTAAAGCGTGTAAATTAGACAGCCAAGATGTAAGCATTGTGATGTGCTTACTATAATTGCTTTTTAGCTCTAAGCTGTCGCATTCGTTCTTGCATTTTGTTATAGAGCTTCTTAGATCGTTTGAGTAGCTTATGCTTTCCGCAAGGTTTCCACAGTTTACTAATTCGATAATAAATGAGCAAAGTGAATACGACTCTTGTCGTTGGATATTCTGCTTAGCTAATTTTAGCTTTTGTCCCTTTGACCAATTTTGAACCTCTGAATATAAGGTTAATAATAATCCTGTCAACCCAAAGAATAATGGCAGGTAGCCATTTACTACAGGTGGAATAAGTTTAGTGTGAAACATGTCTACAAGGCAAACAAATATGGGTATCCCGATGCAAATGGAATACTTTGTAAAATAAGATAAGGCAGGATTCAAAGGAGGGGTTTGTGTTACAAATGTGTTACGAAAAAAAATAAAATATTTATCCTTCTTCGTAACTCTTTGATATTCTGGTGATCCCGGCAAGATTCGAACTTGCAACCGCTTGATTCGTAGTCAAGTACTCTATCCAGTTGAGCTACGGGACCAAATGTTAATT
>JALZVK010000323.1 GCA_023301005.1 Saprospiraceae bacterium
GGTTTAGCTGCGAAAGCAAAAAAATCAAGTTTAGAAATGTATCAATTTTATATACAGTCTTGATTTTTTTGTAACTTTTTTTATCAAGAAAAAAAGTTAAGTTAGAAGTTTTACAAATTATACGTAACAGGAGTTAATAATTTTGAATGCGTCGAATAATTTGTACTCACAATAATTTCGACACATTCAAAATTCATCATTTAAAGTTTATTTATCAACTATCAGCTTCTTCGAAGCGATTTGTTTATTATTTTCAAAAAATATAAAATAGACTCCATTGCTTAAATCAGAAACATTAAACGTTCTTAAGTCTTTGGCAAATACATTAGAAGAATAAACAGCTTGACCAAGAGAATTAATAACTTGAAATCTTACAGGAAGGTCATTGTCTATATCCAAATCTATATGAATACAATCACTCGCAGGATTTGGAAAAATAGTAATATCATCAGGAGTCAAAGTCAGATTAGAGTTGGTCATACCTGCACATCCTTGAGAAGTTCTTAATTTTCCACGAGCTCCATCTTCATCAAGTACCGATCGCATCATCAATTTTTGCCCAAACGTAAACATGGATAAACATCTATCATCGGTATAATCCATAAAATTCATAAACATATCTGCACCTCCACATGACTCTTGAGGATGTGAAGGACATCGACCACTATAAGATTTCTCTTGCATTGGCGTATCAGATATTCCATCATCGATCATACAATTATCATCGCTTCCGCCGCCGTCGCCCCATATATGTAAGAGGTTTAAATAATGTCCCATCTCATGCGTCAATGTTCTTCCTAAAAAGAAATCATTAGAACTAGAACAAAAGAAACCAAAGAAATCAGGGTCAACAAAAATTCCATCTTCAAGTGCAGTATCCGCTTGCCCTGGCATCGTCGCACGACCTGCTATAAGTGAAGGCATTTGTCCTACCCATATATTGACATACTCTTCAGGGTTAATCGCATCGCTACCTCCCTCGTCGGTATAACATATTCTATTGACTCCATTAAATGGAGTTCCGATACTTTGGTGAGGAGTCTTGGTACGAAGGATTCCGTTGGTAGGTACACCATCAATAATATTGGCTAAGCAAAATTCAATTTCAGTATCAACTGCCAAGTCTCTAAATTCCTCTGGAATATTATCGATATTATTTAATTTTCTAAAATCAGCAGTCAACCCATCTATTTGAGCTTCGATTTCTAAATCTGTATAATTTTCTGAATCATCGTAATAGACGATATGTACTACGACTGGTATCGTAATCAATTCACGTGG
Organism: Saprospiraceae bacterium; assembly: GCA_023301005.1. Lineage (GTDB taxonomy): Bacteria > Bacteroidota > Bacteroidia > Chitinophagales > Saprospiraceae > CAJQQY01. The sequence continues at coordinate 1,282 of JALZVK010000323.1, forward strand.
AGTAGATCGATGCTGTTGGTTAGCAATCCATTCATCACTATAATCTTTAATGGCTTGTACACGGAGAGCAGTTGCATCATTCATCAATAATCCAAAATCTTCTGGATTTTCCACACCGCAAGTCTTCTCTTGAGCTGTTGCGAAAACAGACAAAAGTAAAAGTAGAAATGTTGTATAAATATATTTAGTTATCATATAAATCAACAAACGAATTGAAAGTAAAATGTGTTCCAAGTTAATCTTTAAATTTAAAGATTTTTGTCGTCAAATTTAATAAATGAGTAAAAGTTAGATATTAAATATTGTCACATATAATTTGACTAAAACGAGTATTAGGCAGGATTAAAGTAGGTATGATATTTTGGAATAGGAGTTAGTAACGATAAAACAATAACTCCGTCATTTGGGCGGATTCTTTTGCCCTCATTTTTTCCCTGCCTGCGGTAGGCAGGGAAAAACTGAGAACAAAATAATCTCCCCCAAAAGACTGACTTATTATTTTATCGTTACTTAGTATTTTAACTTTCTTTTAAAACTGAATATTGCATGTTTAGAATTTATTACAAAAAAAAAGAGTTACTCAAAATGAGTAACTCTCTACTTTTTAAAAATCAGTTAATATTTATGGCAAATATCTTATTTGTTAAATGATTACATAATTGTTAATGATTTGCTCGTATTCTACTGGAATCGAACCCGCCGTTGGTTGTGACGATGACGTCGATGATGATGGCGAAGACGATGTCGGAGTTAATCCTGTACCTCCACTTTTAACTTTTCCTCTTCCTCCTTTGAGATTAATTAGGTCTTTTTGATCAAGACTTTGGGCTGCAAGTCTTTCTTTTAAATTTTGCATTTTTTTAAATTTTCAAGGTTAAATAAATATGGAGGGGTTTTTATGTTAGTTAAAAAACGAATTGTCTCCTATTTACCATTTAATATCTACGACAGGTGGTATGCCTTGTCCTGAAACTTTACCTATTTTTTTTCTTCTCTTCTTTCCTCCTTTAATCAATAATTGATCAAATTGATTCAATGAATTTTTCTGTAATTTTTCTTTTAAATTTTTCATGATATAATGTTAAATGTTAAATAATAAAGAGGGAAGTTATTGTAGGAATACTTCACAATTATCGAAAAATATGCCAAAAAATATTTTAACATTTCTCAATTAAATTTGTGACATGCTATTTTTTTCATCAATGTGACGAATACCTAATTTAGGGTATACAAACAAAGGCGCAAAAAAAAATATTTGTGATAAAAATATGGTAAAAAAAATGTAACTATTAAGAAGAGAGAGAAGAGACCATTTTTTTGAGAGAGGAGAGAATCCTTATAATGATGATTAACTTTTACTTATTTATATGCAATTTGTATCGTTCTTAGAGCTCTATTCTCACTTCTGAATAGTTACAAAAAAATAGAAAAGAAAAAAGAGAAAGACTGAAATATGCTATACGATTGGACTTTTCACAATTCCTTTTTCAACGGCATAAAGAACTAATTCAGAAGCTGATTTTAGTTCTAACTTATTCATGATATTTTTTCGGTGAGTATATATAGTATGTGTACTTAAATTGAGAAGGCTTGCTATTTCTTTTGCAATTTTGCCTTCGGCAACCAAGCGTACAATTTGTATCTCACGAGGAGTGAGAAGAGTTGGTGTACAATTATCTTCTTTGGCAAATGATTTTTCTAAAATAAAATTTAAAATTTTATTACAAAAGAATTTCTCTTGTTTAGCGGTAGCTTTAATCGCATTGATAATTTCTTCCTCGTCGCAAGTCTTTGTTAAAAAACTACTGATTCCATTTTCAACAACTTTATAGATTTGTTGTCGGTCATTGTCACCACTAATAATAAGGATATTGGAAGTTGGAGAAATGGATTTGATTTTAGTTATCGAATCAATACTAAATTGAGCAAGTTGTTGTTGATAATCGAGGATAACAACTTGAGGAGATTTTTCTTCTATAAGTTTTAATAATGATTTCTCAGAATCAGCATCACCTACAATTTCAAATTGCTCAAACTCTTCAATAAGAGACCGTAGTCCCACTCGAATTAAATATTGTGCATCTGCAATTGCTATTGTGATTTTTGACATTAACTTCTTTTAAATTTGACACGAAGATAATAGCCAATTATTGGAATTCAAAGTTATTTAGAAAAAGTTTAAATAAGGATTTGGGGTTTTGTTTCGCTTATTGCATTATGGTTTCGCTGCGCTTATTGTTTTATGGTTTTTAATTTATAAAAAAACAATAAGCGAAGCGAAAACAATAAAACAATAAGCGCAGCAAAATAATCCTAATACCCAACAACTTCCCTTTTCCCCGATTCAACCGCCTTCTTAATCGCTTCAATAATTTGCATATCAATTAAACCTTCTTTGCCTGAAGCTAATATTTCAGTTCCGTCTAAAATGTTCTTTGCGAAAGCATCCATCTGAGCAGTTTGTTGAAATTCAGGAATCTCTAATTTCTCTTTCGTTTCATTCCAAGTCGTCAAACCAGTTATTCGATTGGCAGCGAAAGCAGGTTGCAATTCTAAATAATCATTTCCTCTTGCTACATGAAATCGATCCGAGTAACCTGAAAAACTAACCATACAATTACAAACTGTATTATTTTCAAAATGCAATTGGAAAGTATGAGTTCCATAAATCTCTTTGAATAATTCAGGGTCATCTTTAAACGCTTGAGCCGTAACACTAATTGGATTTTTACCTGCAGCTCTTCGAGCCGCTTGAATGGTATAAACGCCTAAATCCATAATCGCTCCACCGCCGCCCATTTTTTTATCTATTCGCCAAAGCCCAGGTTTAGCCATATCAAATCCTAGACTAGATTCTATAACTTTAATTCCTTTTTCAAATGGCTCGTTCGACTTTTCCATCAACTTCAAATGATGTGGTTCGTAAAAAAGTCGATAACCAATTTGTAACAATTTATTATTCTTTTTTGCAGCGGCAATCATGGCTTTGCATTCTTTAGGATTCATCGCCATTGGTTTTTCACAGATGACATGCTTGCCAGCGTTCAATGCTCGTATCGTATATTCTGCATGCATAAAATTGGGCAACACTATATATACAATGTCAATCGCAGGATCATCTTTTATAGTATCGAAATTCTCGTAATTATAAGTATGGTCTTTGAGTTGTTCATATTGACCTTGCCACTTATTTGCCTTACTAGGTGTACCTGTCACGATAGCGGAAAGTTGACAATATTGAGTGCTTTGCAATGCGGGTGCAATTTGACGAGTTGCATAATTTCCTAGACCTACTAAGGCTACGCCTAATTTTTTTTCTCTAAAAATTTCAGAGACACTTGTGTAAGGTAGTAGTGCTAAACTACTTCCTGCTAGTGTGATATTTTTGATAGCACGGCGGCGGGAGTTGGATATGTTTTTCTTTTTCATAATTAAATTGGAAATAGAGGTGAGAAATTTTAAATGCAAAATACTACTTTTGATGAGGATGATGTAATAAAATATTCTAATTTAAAAACTAAAACATAACAATGGCTTACGACGAATTTATAGCAGACCGCATCAAAAGAATCCTCAACGAAAAGAAGGTAGTTTTGCCGATGGACTTTACAGGCAGACCGATGCGAGGTTATGCATTTATTACGCCTGATGGAATTGATATGGATGAAGATTTGGAATATTGGATTCAACTGGCTTTAGATTTTAATCCATTTGCAAAGGCGAGTAAAAAGAGGAAGAAGAAATCGTAATTGAAATTTATTTAATTATTCAGAAGCGAGAATAGAGAACAGAGAATTTAAAAGATAATAATCACAACCATAAAGGTTCTCTTTTCCCTCAATGAAATGATCTCTTTTCTCTCTTCTAAAAAATTACAAAAAAATAAAAAATGAAAAAATATCTATTCCAAACGGAACGACTAGGTATAAGAAATTGGGAAGATTCAGATATTCCTCCTTTTAGTAAAATGGGAAAAGATAAAGCAGTCATGGAATTTTTTCCCTCGCTATTAACTGAAGAAGCATCCACTAATTTTATTCGAAGAATGCAAATTCAGTTTACTAAAAAAGGATATGCTTATCTCGCAGTCGATATTTTGGAAAGTGGTGAGTTCATCGGAATGATTGGAATCATGGATCAAAATTATAATAAAGACCTCGGCGATTTTATAGATATTGGATGGCGATTAAAACAGTCTGCTTGGGGAAAAGGTTATGCTACTGAAGGTGCGAAAGGATGGTTGGATTTTGCATTTAAAGAATTAGATATTAAACAGATTTACTCTGTGGCATCTTTGCTTAATGTCAATTCTGAAAATGTAATGAAGAAATTAAACTTAAATAAAATCGGAGAATTTGATCATCCTAAAATTCCTCAGGAACATTTAAAAAGATGTTGTCTTTATAAAATTCAAAATCCGAATCATAGGTAGATTTAAATAAAGGATAATATTTAATATGAAAACAATTATTACTTTTTTAAATTTTCGACTCAAACAAACTTGGCGTTCCATTCAAGAAATCGGGATTCCACTTATCATCATATTCTTATTAGTTACCATAAGTTTTTCTGCTAAATTACTCGTCATATTAACTCAGGTAGAAGGTTATGATATTGCATTTATTTCGATGCTATTGATAGGCGGATTACATATTACTCGCAAGGATGCTTCATTTTTAAAAAGCCTCAACGTATCAAAAAAACTTTTAGTTTTTTTTGAATATACCTTATTACTCTTGCCCGTAAGTATAATACTTTTTTTTATGGGGAAAATGATTCCGATGCTATTTTGGCATTTAGGAATATTGCCTGTATTATTATTGCCGATTGGAAATTTACAAAAAGGAAATAACAAACCTTTTTTCTCATTTCGATCTATTCCTATAAAATATTTTGAAATCAGAACAGGTTTACGCCGTACACTTATATTTATTTTTATCTTTTATATCCTAGCTTTAGGAACTTCCTTTTTTAATGGAACATTAGTGCTTTGGAGTTTATTTGCAGTCATGATGATACCGATGTTTTTTGAACATTATGAACCTAAAGAAATGATTCAACCACTCTATCATCAAGGCGATTTTTTACAAAAAAAAGTAACACAACACTTTTTGATTTTTCAAATAACAATGCTCCCGCATTATTTTTTATTTTTATTTTTTCATTCTCAAATGTGGTATTTAGCTTTAGCTTCATTTATTGGAATTAGCTTATCTATTATTTTTAGTATCGTTTATAAATACTCGACTTATCGTCCTATTCTTCCAAAAATGTTAAGCAAAACTTTTCATGCTATATTTTTTTGGACATTAGTTATGCCTGGATTTGCGATAGTTAGCGTTGGATTAATTATTTATTTTTGGAAAAAAGCCAATAACAATTTAGCTTATTATTATGCTTGAAATTAAAAATTTAGAAGTTGCTTACGGAAAAAATAAAATTCTGAAAGGTGTCAATTTATCTGCTGACTCAGGAATGATTCATGGCGTACTCGGAATCAATGGTGCTGGTAAGACCACACTTTTCAAAACGATCTATGGATTTAAAAAACCAAATGCAGGAACAGTTTTATATCGGCAACAAGCGTTAAAAAATGATGATATTGGCTATATGGAAACTGCTTGTTATTTTTATCCATTGATGACGGGCATGGAATATCTAAAATTATTAGGTATCGGAAATCAAGATTTTTCCATAGAAAAATGGAATGAATTATTTGAATTGCCGCTTCATGAATATGTCGAAAATTACTCGACTGGAATGAAAAAGAAATTAGCATTTATTGGAGTCATTGCTATGGACAGACCAATTCTAATTTTAGATGAACCCTTTAATGGCGTGGATATTGAGAGCAATGAAAAAATATTACAACTGCTACTTCGCTTAAAATCTACTAACAAAATCATCATCATTGCTTCGCATATCATCGAGTCTTTGACTCGGATTTGTGATAAAATTAATCTACTCGAAAATAGAGTTATCAAGACGACTTATGAGCGTTCTGATTTTTCTATTTTGGAAAAAGAACTAAAGGATAAAGTGAAAATAAAAATTGATGAGGCGTTGGATGGATTGATATAAAATTAATTTTGATTCACCATAACATTCCTTTTACGGATTGCCAATTTCGTTCTATCAGCATCCAAAAGTCTTAAATAAAACTTTTTAAAATCAGGATATTCCATACCTGTAACAAAATGTTTTTTAAATATTAATCTTCTTTGCACCTGAAGACCATTTGGAGTTCTTTTAAATTGAAGTTGATAACTTCCGAAGTTATTTTCAAGAATAACATTTTCAGGAATTTCTAATAATTCAAATCCTTTAGGAATTTCCAAGTCAATGAATTGCTCGCTTGGTGCTAAGTCAAATAATTTAGCAAGCTCTAAATTATTAATTCGCAACTCTCCAAACATCGCAGTCCGAGTCGTAATCGGATGAAGAATAGGAATTTCTAAAATCTGAAAATCACTTACTTTTTCTACATGATGAAAAGCTTTCATTTCGATAGCAACATTCAACGAGGCATCAATATTTTTTAATTGAGCAAAATTATAATCCTGAATTTTCAGATGATCAAATTCCGCAGAAGATAAATTCTCAGTCAAAAATCCGAGGTGATCTGCATTTGTAGTATTATTGTTAAGCCTCTCTCGCCACACTCCCGCAATCACTCCTTGCGCTTCAATATTCACTTGCATATCCATGTTTCGTTCTTCTGTAATTTGGGCATTGGTTTTTATTCTAAGAGAATTTTTTTCTTTGTCTAACACATTGTTGGGCAATCGAAATAATTCACTTTGTCGAGGCTTAATTAATAATGCCCATTGGTCATGATCAAATTCTGGCAGCACACTACTCGAAAAATAATCAGTCGTCAAATCCACATATCGCATCACACTATCTTCTAAAATATATCCAACCACCACATGGTCAAATGCCAAAACCGAAGGACGAGGTTCGAGGTGCGTATAATTTTTAGTACGCACTAAAACGTAGTACGCCTCAATATTCAATTCTCTCAACATCGCAATCATCAATGAAGCAATATCTTTGCAATCACCGATGCCTCCTGTAATCGTCTGTGAAGGTTTTTTAGGAATATAATTCGAGTTCAAAAATGGAACATGAGAGTAAGTATATTCAGTTGTCAAATAATTATAAATCGCTTGAACTTTTTCTTTCGAAGTCATTTGGTCATTTACAATTTTATATAATTTTTGTTCGATTTCATAATTCGATTCGAGTCTTTGATACGTTTTTTGTTCGTACCATTTTACGACCTTATCCCAATCTTGCTGCGTACTCATCATCACCCAAGCGAACTTATCCATCTTATCCAAAACTGCTTCTTCATGAATATTTTTTTGGATATGATAATTTTCCCATTTGTAAATTTGATAATCGTCTTTCAATGTTTTTTGAGGATTACAATCTATTCTATTACAGATGTAATTTAATTGTTTTTCTTTCGGAATAATCATTTCAAAAACGCTTCGATAAACTGGAATTTCCAAAGACAACCACGACATCTGATACATTTCATTTGGAATCTCTCTAGTCATATCACCATTAGAATAGCCTTCGATCTGAATAATATCTCCTGGTTGTAAATTTTGAAAAACAACTAAATTCCAATTACGAGAAGGCGTTACTTCCGAGCTATCCGACTTGATAACTTTCACCATACTTAGCTCTCCTAAAAAACTAAAATCAGCTTCCGTCCAATAATTAGCACCAGCCTGATTTAATATTTTTATCCATAATTTTTGCCGATAACTCATTCTGTTATCTTTATTTAGCGCAGCTTGAATATTATACATCAATACTATCGACTCTTCATTTTCATAAGGTTGTTTCCAATTATTATCCGCTAGTATTTCACTAGTTTTAAAATTTTGAAAATGTATTATTGGAGACTCTAAACCCTTGATTTCATTGATTTTTTTGCGCATTCGATCTAATGCAAAAGTTCCTTTAAATGTTACCCTATCTAAATCCAAAGCTTGTTGAAAATATTCAACTGCTTTTGTTTCTTCTTTTTTAAATAGATAAATGTCTCCTAATTTTTCAATCGTTCGAGCATGATAAGGATGAATTTCTAAAGCTTTTTCAAAGTAGCTAATCGCTTCTTCTATTTCTTTTTTCTCAAAATGAAACGATGCTCTTTCTGTCAAATAATAAGTTCGGTAAGGAAATTTTTCAATTAACTCATCGTACAATTTGAAAACTTTTTTATCATTTTTTTTGCTTTTATAATATTCGATTGCTTTTAGATAATCGTAAGCATTGAATTCATTTTTTATTCTTTCGACCGCAGCCAAACCAGATTGTTCTTGATTAAGTTCGTCCTTATTTTGAAAACCATTTTCGTTGTTTACATCTAATGTCAATGATTTTAAAAACAAATCTTTATAACCTGACTTAGGATATTTAGCTAAAAAATTTCGAATGTAATCTTTCTTTTCATTATCCTTTCCGTGGTCAGTCAACCAATTCAAATATGCCACCAAAGCTTCTTTATGCGTCGGTGAGAAATGAAGAATCTGTCGCAACTTAGAATGGTATTTTGCGATTTCATTTCGCTTATCTGTTTTTTGTAATTGATTGATGAGAACTGCTACCGCAGGAGTTTTATAAAAATCTAAATCACTTAAAAGTCCTTCTGTTAATTCTCCTTTATCATTAGAGGCTAATAATTTTGCGAACAAAAATTTAAAATAAAACTGATTACTTTTTTCTTCCATCAAAGGATTTAACCACTCCTCCCCTTCTTCTCCGAGTTCCATCAACAAATACATTTTTGTCAATAAATAATAATTTTTTAAATCCTTCGGATTTGATTCTATTTTATTTTTTAAAATTTGAATCCATTGTTTTTCTTGGAGTTGAGGTTCGTAATTTTTAGTCTTATTTTTTCCATAAAAATCACTTTCTAAATTCTCAATCAATCCTCCATCCACATCTGTAATTCTCAAAACAAAACCTGCTGATCGATTTCCTCTTGGTTCATATTTTTTATTATTAAAATGATTTTTTCCAAAATCATCTATCAATTCTATATTTAAATTACCTTCATTATATTGATCATTAAAACTCAAATACACTCCACTCTTACTCGCCTCTTCTACATAGGTTGATGACTTCACCAAAATTCTATGCATTCCTTTTTTAATTGGAATTTCAAGTATCTCACCATCCCACCAATATTTTAAATTAGTGTTCTTATCAAAAATCAAATCGTCATCCAACCAAATTTTTATTGGAGTCGAACGAGCAATTCTTAAATGAATCGTTTCGTCTTTTGGCATCGTGACAAAAGTATTCGCATAGTAAGTTCCATTACGCATATATGCCAAATTCTCATTAAAGAAAACTTCTCCATTAAGAGGAGATTGATGACGTTGCACCCATTTCATTTGATGTCCATTTTCATTTTCGTAAACTCTCTCAGGTTTAAAACTTTCAATCTCCAAAGGTTGAGATACGATATGACCGCTACCCGATACATTATCAAATGCGCCAATGACGCTCCAATTTAATTGTTGAGTAACAGACCGAATTGTTGAAATACTTTTATCAAAATTTCTATAATAAAAAAGTGAGTCGGCAAGTGCCAAGGTTGGTTTTACTAAAAGTGAAGCATCTAACTTTTGAGATAAAATATCTTCAGGAGTTCCTTTATATAAATGTTTGAACAATGCGAAATACTCATCGTTCCATTTTGATTCGATTAATTGATTAGCATATTTTGTATAATTCAAATGATCTTGAACAACTTCAGAAATAAACAACATTCCACACAAAGCATCCTCATCATTTGGATTTTGATTCAGTTGATTTTCAAAACTTTTTTTGGCTTGAATAAAATGATTATTTTCGAGAAGCGTCCAGCCTTCCGATTGCCCAAAGGAATTGACATTAGATAAGAATATAAATATTGCAATACATGCAATTCGGTAATTAGGAATTAGCATAGCGTGTTTGGTTTGGCTAAAAACTTTAAGAGTTATTTTGGAGGGAAACTTCATTGAGAATTTCTGCAACTCTCTCTTTACAACTTTGATAGCTATTTCACAGAGTTACACAGAGAATTTTCACAGAGGGGAAAAATTAAGTTTAATAATTTTGTGGAGGAAGGGAGAAAATTTAAAACTAGGAGAGATATTTATCCTTATAAGATAAAGGTTTTAAGTGAAAAAGTAAATACTTATTTTAAATATTTATAAATCAAATATGAAGTCTGAGCTAATGCTCGGACAGAGATTTCTCCAGTATAATTTCCAAATAGATTTCTATTTGGAATTTCATTTTTTAAAATATCATCCATCGAAAACCAACTGTCATATAACGACGGACTATAGAGTGGAATTCCATTTCGCCATTTGGAAACTACAAGGTCTATCGGTTGTTCACTTAAATCAAAAAGCAAATCTAAATCCTTCGTAATCAATGACTTAAACCATTCTTTATCTTTATCCAACCAACTTAAGTTAGCAGTATCATCTCTTAGTATACAAGTCAAACTTATCAAGTCATCACTTGCAACTCGATGATCAAAAATATACGAATTGAATAAAACACCTAAAATATTAAATCCTTCTTTTTGAGGAATCAAACAACCGAATCCAGGTTTGAAATTCTTAAATGCTGTTTTTGAAAAAAACAAAGTCACCGAGATCATCGAGTTATATTTGATTGCATCAAGATGATGAAAAAGTGTTTTGTTTTTTTCTTTAAATAAATCTTTGGAGACATGAGCGGGAGTGGTAAGAATCAGATTTCCACTTTCATTCTTTAATGTTCTTCCATCCACATTCCATTCTATATCATTTTGCAAATGCTCGGTTAATCGCTGAGTCAGTTCGCCCATTCCATTTTTATAACAATGTGTTCCCGCAGCACGTTTTTTCTTTTCGGAAGGAGTCAAATGTGCTCGCATTTTTTTAAAAGCAGGTCGAAGGTAATTGGTGGAATTAAATGCTTCAGCAAGTTGAGTCATCGCTCCAGCGAAACTTAATTGCTCGGCAGAAGCTCCATATATTCCAGTAAAAGCAGGAGTCAAAAGTTGCGCAGTATTTTTTTCTCCTAAAAAATATTTTCCGAAATCTTCGAGTGTATTAAAAGGCGTTCCATGCTTTTTGGTAAAACCTTGTAACAATCTAATTCCGTCAAAAAAGGAAAGTGGAATTTTTCGAAGCTTTTTATTTTTTACTATAAATCTAGATTTGGAAGTTGACTTCGGGCTAAGTATTTCTAATTTTAAATCATCACTAATCTCTTGAATTTCTTTACACCAAATAAAACCATTCGCAGCTCTTTCCACCAATCCATATTCAGTTTGTTCCGATTGTAGCAGACCTCCCGCCTGTTGTTGCTGCTCTACTATTTTAAAACTAACATTAGCTTTCTTCAAATAATATCCCAAGAACAAACCACTAATACCTGCACCTACAATGATATAGGATTGATTTTTATCAATTGGTTTTCCAAGAAGGTTACTAGAAGGTATTTTATAATTCATTGAATCAAAGAAACAAAAAAAGCATCTTGCGAACAATTCACAAGATGCTTTTTTTGTCAGAGTACATTCAAATTAATTTTCATCCTTTTGTTCAGTCATCACAGTCTCATCATTTTTTTTAACTAGTTGATTATCTCCGTTTAATTTATAATTTTCAGGAATTCGCATTTTAATTTTAACTAACTCAGTTACCGTAGTATGTTTATATATCATTCCTTTTCTAACCTTATCCATTGACACTAAAGTTAAAGAGGTTTCTTCATCTCCATTAGTCTCTACATCATAGCGTCCTTCTCTTACATAAAAATCCAAAAGATGTTGAGGACCACTTATCAATTCCACCTTAGTCACCAACATGATAGCATTACCTGCCCATTCCTCGACTTCTACTTCATCATAGATATCTAGAGTAACATTTTCTACTTCATCGCCTAATTCAAAAGTTTGGTGAATAGTTTTTACAACCTGAGCATGAAGAGATATGGAAAAAACCAGTAAAAATGTTGTGATAATATTTTTCATAATCGGTTAATTAATTAATGTGGAATTAGGTTTAAAAAATCTAGCTTTTTGGAGGTTGGTTATTTCTTAATTAGACTTGAGTATTTTTAAAGGGTAACAAGTCCAAAACAAGTTATACTATTTTATACAAAAGAAAAAGGGTATAACACTTATTTAACAAGTACTATACCCTTTAACGAAGATTAAACGATGATGTTATAACGAAGATGAATTTTCCATATCAGTATTTTTACTTACTGTAGAATCATCTGAAAGTTTTACCTGAACATCAGCAGGTACAAAAACGGTATATGAGATTTTTTCATTGAGTTCTTTTCCTCTTATTTTTACTTGTTTGGCAAGGCTAGGCATATTGACAATATACTCATCTCCTTCTACCTTTCCTACCAAATTATATCTTCTCGCTTGTATTAAAGACTTAAGCATTGAGTTCGTTCCATTTGTCAATTTGATTGACATTTGTATTCGCATAATGTCACCATTCCATTCTTTTACTTCAACATTTCCAGCGACATCCATCAGTACTATATCTTGACCTTTTAAGTTAAAGGACTTCACTAATGTTTTTTCCGCACTTTGTGCAAAAGCTGTACTTACTACCATTGTAGCTAATAAGATTGTGACAAATAATTTTGGTGTTTTCATAATTAACATGTTTTGGAACTTTGATTTAAATATAATATAAAAAAACGTAATATTAAATATTATCAAAATTTTATTTTAACTAGGCAACAGATTGCCTAATTTTAAGTAAACGAATTAATAATTTCTCCAACTTATCTAACGGAAGCATATTAGCTCCATCTGACTGAGCGTTAGCAGGTTGAGGATGAGTTTCTATAAATAATCCATCCGCTCCTACTGCAATTCCAGCTTTTGCGACTGTCTCAATTAATGCAGGTTTTCCACCAGTAACTCCACTTGATTGATTAGGTTGTTGTAGAGAATGTGTACAATCTAATACAACAGGAACGCCCAATGATTGCATCTGAGGAATACCTCTAAAATCAACAACCAAATCTTGATAACCAAAAGTAGTTCCTCGCTCCGTCAACCATACTTTTTCATTACCTGATTGAATGACTTTGTCTTTGGCAAACCGCATAGCATCAGCACTTAAAAACTGACCTTTTTTGATATTAATCACTTTACCAGTTTTTGCTGCTGCTACCAATAAGTTAGTTTGCCTACATAGAAAAGCAGGAATTTGTAAAATGTCAACATACTGAGCAGCCTTTGCTGCTTCTTTCTCCTCATGAATGTCTGTAGTAGTTGGAATATTAAAATGTTCTCCTACTTCTTTAATAATTTTCAAAGCTTTCTCATCACCGATTCCTGTAAAGGAATCCAAACGAGAACGATTCGCCTTTCGATACGAACCTTTGAATATATATGGTATCTCTAATCTATTGCATATATCATTGACTTGTTCTGCTATTTCAAATGCCATTGCTCTACTTTCTATAGCGCAAGGACCTGCAATTAGAAAAAAGTTATTTCGATCTAAATATTTAATTTTCGGTACTTTGTTTAACATAGTTATTGTGGTTTTAAAATATATCTTATTTTTATAATTTAAAATTGGTTAAATCCTTATTCCACAAACCTACGTTTTTTCATTCTTCTCTTTTGAAGATTTCTATAATGATAACACAAATGTATATCGAATAGTTCTATTAAAGAAAGTTTTATTCAAAATATAATTCTCAATTTTAAACAATTAAACTTTTGAATCAGAATTATATTTTTTAAATAAAATTTAAACCAATTTTAATTCATTTTTATGGATTTTAAAAAAATAAGAATCTGACTTTAATTCCACTTACCAAATCCAATTTTTTTTATCAAAATGAGCGAAAAAACATCAATTCAAAACTACTATAATCAATTGGCTCCTGATTACGACGATGATAGGTTTAATAATACCTATGGTCAATATCTTCACCTACAAGAGCGTCAAATATTACAGCGACAATTAGCAGGGATTCCTTTGAATAATATCCTTGATATGGGATGCGGTACAGGTCGTTTTTTACAATATGCGGGACATGGTGTTGACTTTAGCGAAGGAATGCTTCAACAAGCTCAATCAAAATTTCCTAATCATCAACTGACTGTAAGTGATATTTCAAATATGCCTTTTGATGACGAATCATTTAAAGCGATTTATAGTCTTCATGTATTTATGCATTTGGATATGGAAACGATTGAAGCGAGTATTCGAGATGCTCATCGAATTTTAGAATCAGATGGAATTTTGATTTTTGATTTTCCTTCGAAGTCTCGAAGACAATTGATAAATTATAAAAAAGATGGGTGGCATGGCAATACTGCTTTGGATATTGCAACTGTTGAACAATTGAGTAAAGGATTATTCTATTTGGAAAATTATGAAGGCGTTTTGTTTTTTCCTATTCATCGTATTCCAAATCGGCTTCGTTCTTTTTTTAGATTTTTTGATAGTTTGCTTTGTAGGTCTTTTTTAAGAAAATGCGCTTCTTATCATTTTGTATTTTTAAGGAAAGTGTGAATTGCTATATGGTTTCGCTTCGCTATGGTTTTATGGTTTTTAAGTAACTATTTAGCACGACTTAGTAACCGCCGCCAATTTCAGTTGGCTAGTTGTTCAAAATAGAAGATTTAAATTTGTATTTAATACTTTGAACAGCAACTTTTAGACAACCTGCCAACTGAAGTTGGCGGTTACTGAATAGTTAGGTTTTTAATTTATAAAATAACAATAAGCGAAGCGAAACAATACAACAATAAGCAAAGTGAAACAATCTTAACAAATTTTGAAAAAATTAATTCCTCCAATATTACGCTTACAACTTCGAGTACTTTTTACTTTTGTAAAAGATGTACTCAATGCTCAGTATTTTTATTTTGTAAAAAAAAATGCAGCCTTAATTGACTTTCCTATTCAACTTTCCATGTCGCAACCGATTAGAAAAAATGACTATTCTAAAAATAAAAAACATAACCTCCAATTAGCTATTCGTACGATTGAAAATAAAGTCATATTACCCAATCAGATTTTATCCTACTGGCAACTCATCCCCCAACCTACTCCTTCTAATGGTTTTAAAAAAGGTAGAAATGTAATCGGTAATTCTTTAGCCTTAGATTATGGGGGAGGTTTGTGTCAGTTAAGTGGAATATTATATCACTTAGCATTAGAGGCTGATTTGGACATTATTGAAAGGCATCCACATAGTTTGGATATTTATACAGAAGCGAGTCGATATACACCTTTAGGTTCAGATGCTACGGTGGTTTATGGACATAAGGATTTAAGAATTAAAAATAATTACAACTTTCCTATTACTTTCCAATTTGAAATATTGGACCATGAATTTATAATTCATTTATGTGCTGAACATCAAATTGAAAAAGCATTATTAGATTTTCTAATAGAGAAAAAAGAAAATGGAAAGCAAGTGCGAGTAACTCGAAATGGTAATGTAAGCGATGAAATTTGCTCAGAGGATTTTTATAGGAATCTTTGATTTTTTTTCGGTGGTCGGTCGCTGCGCTTGACGGTGGACGGTTTGACGAGTTAGCTTATTTTAACTACTTTACTTACTTCGTAAGTGTATTGTTTTTTTTATAAAAAAAAGAAAGTCAAATATTCAGAATGAATATTTGACTTTCTTATCAATGGTAAATCGACATCTAAAATAACTCGTCAAACCGTCCACCGTCAAGCGAAGCGACCGACCACCAAAAAAAAATAAAAACGGTCAAGAAGTAAAAATTTACTTCCTGACCGTATTACCATCATCAGCCCGAATAAACGGAACTGAACCGTATCTATCTTTAATACATCAGAGTTAAAACTCTGTTGATTTCATATCTTATCTAAATGGTTTAATTATTTCACCTTCTTCAGTAGAAAGGCTTACATAATAATTTCCGTCAGGAAGTTGAGAAAAACCCATTGCTAGGTTAATTTCGTCAGTTTCGAATATTTCTTGAAAAACAGTTAGACCTTCAGAGTTAAAAACTCTTACTTCAAAAGTTTCATTTTGAACAAAAGAAGCAACAACCTTCATGCTGTTGTCAGTTCTGTTAACTAATTCGAATGATTTAAGTGTACTGATTTTGTGATTAGCTTCTTCTACATGAGTTTTAACTATCTCTTGAAATGAAGAGAAGTCTTCTAAACCCGCAGAATATTGGGAAACTAACAACTGTGGTATAAGCATACAAGCAACCACTAATGGGAGGATCGATTTCTTCATGGGACTACGATTTCTAGTAAAAAAATGTTTTTAAAGGATATTTTGATATATGTTCAGTAGTCAAATATATGGATTTTTTGTAAAACATTCATTTTTAAATGTTAAATTTTACCATATAAGGCATTTTGCATAATGTAAATCCTTACAAAAGTTATCTATCAGACATCATTCATCAATATCTTTTTTTGGAATCGGCTCTTGGTGAGTAGGCTCTTTTGGGAGCTCTTGAGTAGAATATCGATATAATACATAAAGCGATAAAAGTGTAATAACGGCTAGTGAGATAAAGGAAAATTTCCATCCCCAGATATTTCCGAGGTATTCTCCACCTTCGTACTCATCTAGGAAATGAGGTTTCTTTTTTTTATCGCTCATTTGATATTATAATTTAAATTTAAAAAAAGGTGAACTTCTTTGTCTAATCAAAGTTAACTATTAAGAAGCGAGAATAGGAAACAGAGATTAGAGACCTAAAAATAATATAATTGGATATTAATTAACAAAAGCCAATAATCACTACTGATAAGGATTCTCTTTTCTCTTAATACAATGGTCTCTTCTCTCTCTTCTGAATAATTACAATCAAAGTTAAAAATACTCTAAGACTTTAAAAATATCATGCTTAAGAGAGGGCGGTATGAGTTTTAATCTATAAAACTAGTATTATAATCAATTTTAATACTTCAAAATATTAAAAAATCATACATTCGTTAATCTAAGTATCAATCAAGTTGAATAATTAGAATTTGATTCATATCTTGTTTTAGTTAGAGCTTGTTGGGGAATTAGATTTTGAGATAAAAATGTTCATTTTTTGATGAAACGATGCGAAAAAATAGGAACATAGCCTACGCTATTTGACTTTTTTTTCAAAGAAGTGTTATCAAAAAAAGGGTGTTTTTAGCCGAAATATAATTTCCCAACAAGCTCTTATTTATATAACTACTCTACCTATTTAATTTAGTTCTTCGACAAATCTATTATTATAAGTCAAAGAACATCAATTTAAAAAAAATATGAAAAGAACTATTCCACTCCTTTTTGCTGTAGCTATCCTAAGTTCTTTTTTGACTGTGATGATTTATAAATATATAGACCCTCCTACTCAAATAATATATAAGGAATCTTCACCTGCAAAATATACTAGCTATACTGATAGACTTTTTTCAGATGCGAACCAAAGACAATTTCTTTCTTCTTCTCCTACTAATTTTACTGCAGCAGCCAACTTGGTAACTCCTGCGGTAGTTAATATCAGAGCAACCACCGAAAATGATTTTGATTTATGGGGAGGTTATGGCGGTTCTACTGGTTCGGGAGTAATTATATCTCCTGATGGATATATCGTAACTAATAATCATGTTGTAGAAGATAGCGATGATCTTGAAATTACTCTATTTGATAAAAGAAAAATGACTGCTAAAGTTATTGGTACAGATCCTTCAACTGACTTAGCTGTTCTTAAAATTAATGACGATGAGAATTTTCCTTTTTTACAAATAGGAAACTCTGATTCTCTTCTAGTTGGAGAATGGGTACTTGCTGTGGGAAATCCTTTTAACTTGGAAAGTACGGTAACGGCTGGTATCATTAGTGCAAAAGGTAGAAATATCAATATTCTTGAAGATGATTATTCTATCGAATCATTTATCCAAACTGATGCTGCGGTTAACCCTGGAAATAGTGGTGGAGCATTAGTAAATACAAATGGAGAATTGGTTGGTATCAATACTGCAATTATTACTCGTTCAGGTAAGTATGAAGGATATTCATTTGCGATACCTGTCAATCTTGCTCAAAAAATCATTAAAGATTTAAAAGATTATGGAGTTGTACAAAGAGGTTTCCTTGGTATTTTTCCTGAAACGATAACTGAAGAATTAGTAGAATCACTTGGATTAACATCTCTTGATGGCGTTCATGTTTCTAGAGTAAAAGATAATAGTGCGGCTGAAGATGCAGGTCTAGAAACTGACGATGTTATTATTGGTATTAATGGAAATAAAATAGAATCTGTTCCGCAATTACAAGAACAAGTTGGTCGCTTCCGACCGGGTAATACGATTACTATTGAGTATATTAGAAATGGTAAAAAAAGAAAAATGTCTTCATTACTTAATAG